>NZ_CP012373.2:1218662-1523327 GCF_001305575.3 Beggiatoa leptomitoformis | reverse complement strand
TTTATGAGTGGTTTTGGCGTTTCCGCAAGTCGCCTAGGTCTGCCAGATACAGGATTGATTTCTTACGGAGAAATGCTTAATCAAGGGCAAAACATTTGTGCAGCCGTCAAAATACCCGTACTCGGTGATGGCGATACAGGCTATGGTAACGCAATTAATGTAAAACGGACTGTTAAAGGCTATGCTCAAGCAGGATTTGCTTGTGTCATGTTAGAAGACCAAGTTGCCCCTAAACGCTGTGGGCATACACAAGGAAAACAAGTTGTTGGACGAGAAGAAGCCTTTACCCGCATTCAAGCAGCGGTTGAAGCACGCAAAGAAGGACAAGATATTTTAATCATGGCACGAACTGACGCACGCGCAACCGAAGGCTTAGATGAAGCCATTTTTCGGGCGCAAACATTTGCAACACTCGGGGCAGACATTACTTTCTTAGAAGCCCCACAATCAATAGAAGAAATGCAGGCGTATTGCCAACAAGTACAGGGTTACAAAATGGCAAACATGGTAGAACAAGGTAAAACGCCTTATCTTACACCTGCTGAACTACAAGCCATAGGCTATCATCTAGTTGCCTATCCGCTAACCCTGCTAAATGTTTCTATTTTAGCAATGCAACAAGCCCTACAACACCTCAAAAATGGTCAACAACCTGAACAATTACTCAGTTTTACAACCCTAAAAGAGGTCGTTGGTTTTACAGCTTACTATCAAGAAGAAGAACGCTATCCGCAAAAATAGCGATGTAACGATATGGACTAACTCTTGCTATGATTGACTCAAACACACAAAATCACCGCTATAGTGATGGTTATCCCGTTTATGTATTGCGACCAACTGATACGCACAAACACATTTAGAATAAAATCCCAAGATAGTTTAGAATTTGGGACTCAGAATAAAGCATTAAACACTACTGTTGTTATGTACCTACCCACCCGCCCCTCTGGCTTATTGCATCACATAAAGCCATGCTATTGAGGAAACCGTGCATGACTTATAGTGCATTGAGTATTAGAACTATCATCATCGTTTTTTTAACGACTGTCGTGCTTATTTTAGCTTCAGCAATGAGCCTAGCAGTCTATCGACATCATCTATTACAGCAACAATTGGTGTATGTTGATTTAAAAACAGCCGTCACAACCGTTGCTAATCGATTAGACCAACACATCGAAACGGCTAAAAATAGCGTTGGTCGATTACGTGGTTATTTGTCTATTTTGACCAAAACTACCCCTGTAAATGCCGATAGTTTTGACATTTTGAAACAAATAATGATGGAAAATTTACAGTTTGAATCCAACCAGTACAGCAATTTTTTTGCGCTAGAACCTGATAAAGCGCAAGAACGGTTTCAACAAGCAGGACAACTACTGGTTATTCATAAAGACGCATCACAAACCAACACACCACGCTATAACCGCCCCCAAAACATGATTATCGAAGCATGGTCAGATACTAATTACGCCAATGACAGCCGTCGTACGTGGTATCACATTGCAAAACGGACACAAGATATACAAATTGTACCTGTTTTTACTGATAAAGACTATATGAACCAACAACTTATTGGAGTAGTTCAAGGTCTCTATACCCATCGAATTTTTGAAGGTATGGTCGGTGTAGGTTTACTGGTAGATACCTTCTTTCAAGAAGTTGAAAGTGAAATGTTGGGACGCACGGGTGGATTATTTCTAGTTGACTATCAATCAGGGACTTTACTAACGCTCATTGGTTCGCGCAATCGCGCCCAACTTGACTTTTTAAACATTATTGAGCGCAACAAATACAATTTTTATGGTAGCAATCCACAACAAGAATTCTGGCGCACCGCATTTAATCAAGATATTGCCTATCAAGAAATTGCAGTTGACGGCAAACCCCCTTATGTTATCTCCTCCAAACGCTTTAGCAATCTACCTTGGACACTTGTCGGCTACCAACAAACCAACGAATTCAAAAATGATGATATTTTTGAACTCAATGACAGCTTACTACTCATAGGGTTACTCATCTGTCTGCTAATACTTTTTGGTATTGCGGTTTATTTTTTCTTTTTACACCCACTAAACCGACTCACAAAATCCGCCCAACAACTACTTATCAGCACAGATACACAATTAGCAGTACCTACACAAGGTTTTCACCTACAAGAACTACTTAATTTACGCCAACTCTTTTCCCAATATAGCTTACGCTTACGTGAACTCATGCAAGCCAAAGCAGACAGCACTAAACGTCTGCAAGAATTGAATGCTGAACAAATTAAACAACGTGCTGAGACAGAAAAGTATCAAGCAGAAATTGATAAAGCCAATACCCAAACGCAGAGCGTCCGTAACGAAGCCCAAAAAGCTCGCCTACAAATTCAAAAAGCCCGTGTAGAAATTCAAAAATACAAACTCGCCTCACAACGTGCCAAAGTACAAGCAGAAGCCGCCAACCAAGCTAAAGCCCAATTCTTAGCCAATATGAGCCATGAATTACGCACGCCAATGAATGCCATTATCGGCTATACCGAAATTTTACAAGAAGATGCGCGTGACCATGGACAAGAAGACTTTATTCCCGACTTACAAAAAATTCATGGTGCAAGTTATCACCTGCTTGACCTTATCAACAACTTATTTGATATGTCAAAAATTGAATCCAGTCGGATGGATTTATATATAGAAACATTTGATTTAACGCCTGTTATTCAAGATGTCGCCACCACCATTGCCCCCCTACTGGAAAAACAACAAAACATCCTTAAAGTAGATTGTGATAGCGCACTAGGCACAATGTCGGCTGATTTAACAAAAATTCGTCAAAACCTAATGAATTTACTCAGCAATGCTAATAAATTCTCCAAACAAAGCACCATTACACTCAGCGTAAGTCGTGAGACACATGACGATGATATTGATTGGATAATCTTTAAAGTAATTGACCAAGGGATAGGCATGACCCCTGAACAAATACAACGGCTTTTCCAAGCCTTTATGCAAGGTGACAGCTCCCCAACCCGTCGCTATGGTGGCAGCGGATTAGGTTTAGCGATAACCAAGCAATTCTGTCAACTCATGGGAGGGGATGTAACGGCAGAAAGTGAATTTGGTAAAGGCAGCTTATTTGTGATGCGATTACCCGCAGAAGTTAATACTGGGGAAACCTAAACGATGTTACTCAACCGCTAGAACTATCTGAATCTGCAATATTTACGTTAGGCATTATAAAGTGAGCATTGCCTACTAACGCTTGATAAATCAACTGATACAGGCGGTTTTATTCGGGTCTCACCCTATCGGTCAACTAAAAACGCTTATAAAAATACGATGGATAACACCGCTTCAAGCCGTGTTATCCGTGTTTAAAGCGTGTCTAAATCAAGAAAATTACTTCTCCGTCAATGCCTCAACTCCTTGCCACTCAACAGGTGTACCCATTTCTGCATAATAAATACACCGATTCATATAAAAATCTGAGGCTTTATCCTCTGGAATTTCCTCTAAAACCTGCTGAAATGCTTTAATCGCTAAACGGAACTGCTTCGTGTAATAAAAGTCCATCGCTTGGCTAAAAACCTTTTCTAAAGCAATCTTTTTATTGCGTAAAACGACGGGTTCAGCATCCAATATCTCAAAAATATACACAGGAGCATTTTTACCTTTTACCCGCACTTTACCCAAAAAACGATAATAATAACGTGAAGGGTCTTCCAACTCGCCCAAAATCTCGCCACTGATAAGAATCGAAGCACCATATAATTTAGTCAATCCTTCCAAACGTGAAGCAAGATTCACCGCATCAGAAATTACCGTTCCTTCCATGCGTTTTTCCTCCCCAATCGTCCCCAACATTAACGAACCTATATGTAGTCCGATACCTACTTTAATGGGAATTAATTGTTGTGCCTCACGTTCTGCGTTAAATTTGGCTAATTCACGATGAATTCCAATAGCTGCCTGAATCGCATCATCCGCTTTTTCTGGAAACAATGCCATTAACGCATCACCAATGTATTTATCAATAAACCCATGATGAACCCGAATCACAGGACTAACACGCTGTAAGTAAGTATTAATAAAATCAAAGTTTTCTTTTGGAGTCATGCTCTCTGATAATGTTGTGAAAGAGCGAATATCTGCAAATAAAACAGCCATATATTTTTGCACGTGATCACCCAAACGGACATCTATAATGCTTTCTTTTTCCAAAAGTTTTAGAAACTCTAATGGCACAAAATTACTATATGCAATACTAACGCGGGAAAGTTGAATATGTATTTTTATACGGGTTAATAGCTCACTTTTAGAAAATGGCTTACTTAAATAATCATTAGCACCTGCTTGTAAACCCTCAACTAAATCAGCAACCTGATTTTTAGCCGTTAGCATAATAATAGGCAATTCATTAGCAGAATACGTTTGGCGAATAATTCGACAGACTTCAAACCCTGACATTTTTGGCATCATAATATCCAATAAAACCAAGGTGAAATGTGTCCCATTATTAATAGCATCTAATGCTGCCATTCCGTTGGTTGCGCGGGTAATCGCATAATTTTCTAGGTTTAATTGATTTTCTAATACTTGTAAATTAATAGGATCATCATCAACAACAAGAATGGCGGGGGTTTGTGCATCTATCGCAGATTTGGATTGATAATTATCCATTGTCGTATTGAGCAGTTCGGCGGGCAATTCTGATAAGTTTTGGGCGACAGAGGCTTGAATAAATTGGGTTAAATTGCCACCCATTGCATTTTCTGCGGGTTTATCTGAGAGTGGTAAGGTAAAACTAACCCGTGTGCCAATCTTTGGCGTGGATTCTAATTTTATTACACCGCCATGCAATTCAACCAGTTGTTTTGTAATTGATAACCCTAATCCCGTTCCACCAAAATCGCGCGAAATAGTACCATCTGCTTGTTCAAAAGGATTAAAAACATTTTGTAGTTTTTCTTTTGGAATACCAATGCCTGTATCAGACACAATGATTTTAAGAAATTTACCTTCTGGACGACAATTAATTTCAATAATGCCCATTTCTGTAAATTTAATCGCATTACCGATTAAATTATATAAAATTTGTTGCAAGCGATTTTCATCTGCTAAAACAGGGGGGTCATTTTGAATATGATTGATTAATTCAATTTTCTTTTGCCCAATCAATGGGCGTGAAATAGCAACAACAATATCAATCAGTACCTTTATTTCAATCGGTTTTATTTGTAATTCTAAATGTTGATGCTTGAGTTTAGAAAAATCTAAAATGTCATTGACCAAATTACCTAAGCGTCGTCCACTAAAAACAATCATGCCTAAATTATCTTTTACTTTAGTAGGTAATACTCCTGTTGCACCATCAATCATTGATTCTGCAATGCCAATAATGCCATTAATTGGTGTACGTAATTCGTGCGATGTATTGGATAAGAAATCATCTTTTAGTTTGTCTAATTTGAGTAATTCTGCGTTTTGCCACTTAATTTGTTTAATATAGGTCAACATACTATTAACCATGATTGTAATACTTTGTTTTAACAATTCTAATTCATTATTGGTTTTTACATTAATGGGGTGTTCTAAATCGCCTTGAGCAATCATATCAACACTGTGAACTAAATCTTGAATAGGGCGGCTTAACCGTGCGGAAATCATAAAAGTGAGTACAAAACAGAGTAATACGGCTATTGCATCTAACCATAAATGAAAAACGGTAATGCGGTTTAAGCCTTCGTCTATCATCCGTGTGTTATAAATTAACTCAATAACTTTACTGGGGTCAGAAGATGCGTCGCCTTTTTCATTTTTTAAATCAACGAATAAGTAGCGAATAATCCGCCCTTTGTTTCGTTCATCAATTTGATAGGTTTCTTTGCTGGTATAAACATGCCGAATTAACGCAATTTTTTCCTCGTTGACTTTGTAGGATGGGTCGCTGATTAAATGTCCATGTTGACTATATATATTGACTTCATTGAGTGAGGGATTCAGGCTTTTTAAGCGGTCGGCAATTTTTAGTAAATCCAGTCCGCCCATTAACTCTTCAAATTCATTAGATTGAATACCCATTTCTAAAATATAGCGGTGGTCTGGTGTAGGCATATAAGAGAATTTTCGTAATACCCCTGTTCGTGCTTCAACCGCAATGCGTCCGTGTTTAATTTTTCCATTACGGCGTATATTGGTTAAAAATTCAAAAAACTCAGGGAATTTTTTAAAATCAAGTCCTATATCTTTAATATATGTTGTATATTTTACTTCACCTTGATGATTTATAATGTATAAATCCATTTTTCCGCCCAATTGTTTCTTTAATTCGGACAGATTGATATTAAAAGGGTTGTGGTCGGCGGCTTCATACGCAGCTAAAAATTGTGGAAACTGGTGTTCAATTTCTTTTTCTAAAAAATTTTCTAGTACTTTATGTCCTGCATCTACTAGATTGATTGCATTTATAATATTATTTTCTGTTTGTTGTTGAAGTAGTGAATAGGCCTTTTCTAAATCGTGCTTTGCATTGAGATAATCAAAGACAGACAAGGCTATTAAAATAGGGATTATTAGCAGGAGAAAAGACCCCATTAATGTATATTTTAATGGCACATATCTTGGTTGCTTATCGGGTGGCATAGAAGTGGCAGGTATTTTGGGAAAGGTGCAGGGGAGTCGGTGGCAAGGGTAGAAGAGGTCAGCACGAATTTATTCGTGCCTATTATTTCTAATAGTTTGCTATGAATAAATGCACACTGACCGTTATATCGTATAAATTTTATGGTATGCGTTGTTTTTCTTCGATTTGTTTCAATAAGGCTTGTACCACAACACCTGATAACATCATGCCAAATAAAGCAGGCATGTAGGATATTGTTCCATTAACGGCGCGGGGTCTGCCTTCTGTGCCACTAACGGGTTGATGGGGTAATGGTTGACGTGGAATTTCTTGTGAGTAAATAACAGGATAATTAGTGCGTACCCCTTCTTTGCGCAATAATGCCCGCAATTCTCTAGCCAGTCCACATCCCTCAGTTTGATTGAGTTTAGCCACTTTAACCTTGCTCACATCTAAGCGATTGCCAGCCCCCATACTGGAGGCGACGGGTATGTTTAAACGCATACAAGCGGCAATTAATGCGGCTTTGGAGGCGATGGAGTCAATACAATCAATGACAAAATCATAGTGTCCTGTTTGCACGAATGTTTCTGCTTGTTCTTTGTATAAAAATTCGCCGTATTTAACCAGTTGTAAATCGGGATTAATATCTAATAAACGTTCTGCCATGATGTCCACTTTTGGACGACCAATTGTAGAGCGCAAGGCAACCAGTTGGCGATTGAGATTAGAGGGGGCAACAATATCATGGTCTAATATACTCAAGCGTTTAATGCCAAGTCGTCCTAACGATTCTGCAACAAAACTGCCCACCCCACCTAAGCCTGCAATCAGGATATGATGTTCTGTTAACGCGCTTAAGGTTGCTTCGCCCAATAAGATTTCTGTACGGGTATAAATAGATTCTGTCATTGTTTTAAACCAAATAATTCAAGGGTGTTACAGGTGGTGATGTGTGCAATTTCTGCGGGCGATTGTTGGCGCAATATTGCCATTGTTTGTAAAACTTCAGTTAAATAAGCGGGTTCATTCCGTTCTCCTCGATGTGTTGCTAGGGGTTGGTCTGGAGAATCGGTTTCTAACAAGATACCGTCTAGCGGTAAAACTTGCACTAATTTTCGTAATTTATGCGCGTTTGGATAGGTAATGGGCCCGCCAAAACTCAGGTAAAATCCTAAATCTAGCAATTGTCGCGCTTGTTGCTCACTGCCTGCAAAACTGTGTATAACGCCGCGACTACGCGGAAAGCGGCGCAAGTGTTGAATAACCGCTTCAACTGCACGACGGGCATGAATGATAACAGGTAATTGTAAATCGACTGCTATTTGTAATTGTGTTGTGAAAAAATAGGCTTGTTTTTCAGCGTCTAATCCTGCTACATAATAGTCTAAACCACATTCGCCCACCGCAACGGCAGATTCTTGGGTTAGCCATGTTGGCAGGGCAGTTAAATGACGGGGGTCATGCTCTGCCAGATACAGTGGATGTAAGCCATAAGCAGGATATAATCCCGTGTAAGTTTGGCAAACATTACGTAATTGTTCCCACCAACGAAAGCAGACAGCGGGTACAATTTGTAGCGTGACATTTGCCATTTGCGCACGTGTAAAGACGGCCATACGATCAGAGGCGAATTCGTCTGCGTCAAAGTGAGAATGACTATCAATAAGTTGGGGTAGTGTGGGATTCATCCGTATTGCCTATATGAGGCGTTTGACCCGTTTAATTAAACGCCACTCGTACCGTTTCGCGCTCTTTGGGGGATTCTATTTCGAACAATTGTGCTTCAGTAAATTGGGTTGCACTGGCGACAAATACATTGGGGAATTGTTCACGATAAGTGTTATAAAACATAACTGCATCGTTATATGCCTGCCGCGCAAACGCAACGCGATTTTCTGTACTGGTTAATTCTTCTGTCAGTTGCGCCATCGTCAAATCAGCTTTTAAATCAGGATAATTTTCTGATAAGGCGAATAAATGGCTTAATGACCCTGTCAACAAGGCTTCTGCTCCCATTAATCCTTTAATCGCTTGTGCATTTTCGGGATGTTCTGTGGCTATCTTTGCCGCACTCGCTGCCTGATTACGGGCTTTAATCACCGCTTCTAAGGTTTCGCGCTCGTGTTTCATATAGGCTTTTGCCGTTTCAACCAGATTCGGGATTAAGTCATAACGCCGTTTTAACTGCACATCAATTTGTGAAAACGCATTTTTAAATCGGTTACGTAGCGTAACTAATTTATTATAAATTACAATAATATATAAACAAATAATAGCCAGCACAACCAATGCAATTATTGCTTCTATGGACATCATTTCATCCTCCTGCTGTTAAATACCCTGTATAGAACCCATTTATAAGACACTATTGATAGTGATATAAAGCTCACGTTTCTTCAAGAATTATAACGATTCAACAACACCAATTTATAGTGTGAGAATAGAATCCTCATATCAATTTAAGGAATGTTTTATACTATTTCCCTTTAGCTCCATTCGTAGTTGAGAATTCAGGTATGGCACTTTTAAAACGACAACAGTATCCACATGCTGATTTACCTAAACGTCCTTTAGATAAATCAGGGGTAAGACATTTACTTGGTCTTTATCAATTTACCCGTCCTTATCGCGGCTATTTTCTCGCAGCGATGGTCAGTTTATTTTTTTCTAGTACCGTCTTACTAGCATTTCCCTTTTTAGCAGGTCGATTAATCGATACGGCAATGGGGAAAAGTTATGGATTTGTTAATGATATAAATGAACTGGCTTTATTATTAATTGCAGTACTTGCAATCCAAAGTATTTTTTCCTTTTTCCGTATTTTCTTCATGTCTAAAGTGACAGAATCCACCATTGCAGACATTCGTAAAAGTTTATACGAAAAATTTATGACACTACCCATGCACTTCTATGATAATCAACGGGCAGGTGAATTAATTAGTCGCCTTACCGCAGACGTAGGGTTATTACAAGATACTTTTTCCGTTACCCTCTCCGAACTGATACGCCAAACCCTCATTCTAGTCATTGGTGTCGGTATCCTTTTTATTATTACACCAGAATTAACTATTTTTATGCTGTTGGTGTTTCCTGTATTAGTTCTCGCGGCGATTATTTTCGGTAAATTTATTCGTCGTTTATCGCGTAAGACACAAGATGAATTAGCCAAAGCCAATATCGTTGTAGAAGAAACCTTACAATCGATTAGCATGGTAAAAGCCTTTACCAATGAAGCCTTTGAAGTCAATCGCTATGCGCAATCATTAAATCAAGTCGTACAAATTGCATTATCTAATGCTAAATATCGTGGTGCGTTTATCTCCTTCATTATTTTCGCGTTATTTGGCAGTATCGTTTTAGTTTTATGGTACGGCGCGAGTTTGGTAAAAGCGGGGACAATTTCTATAGGCGACCTGAGTTCCTTCATTATCTATACCATGTTTATTGGCGGTTCAATTGGCGGACTTGGCGATATTTACAGCACCTTGCAAAAAGCGGTCGGTGCAACTGAACGTATAGTAGAACTCCTTGATGAACCTAGTGAATTAAGCCTTTCTGCCATACCAACAACACCCTTAAAATTTCAAGGCGCAATTGAATATCAAAATGTTAGCTTTGCCTATCCAACACGCAAAGATACCCCTGTTTTAAAAGGGATAAATATTAAGATTCAATCGGGTGAAAAAGTTGCTTTGGTTGGATACAGTGGCGCGGGTAAATCTACCCTTATCCAACTGTTACTCCGTTTTTACAACGTAGATACAGGCAAAATCCTACTGGATGGAAAACCCATTGAAGACTACAACTTAACCTTATATCGCCATAATATCGGCATCGTGCCGCAAGAAGTGATTCTGTTTGGCGGAACGATTCGGGAAAATATTTTATATGGCAACCCTAACGCAAGCGAAGCAGAGATTACCAACGCTGCTAATCAAGCAAATGCCTTAGAATTTATCAATAATTTCCCTGAAGGACTTGATACCCTTGTTGGTGAACGGGGCGTAAAACTCTCGGGTGGACAGCGTCAACGCATCGCCATTGCGCGTGCGATACTCAAAGACCCAACCATTCTAATTTTAGACGAAGCAACCAGCTCGCTAGATGCAGAATCAGAACGGCTCGTGCAACAAGCCCTAGAAAAACTAATGGAAGGGCGAACCACCATTGTTATTGCCCATCGTTTAGCAACGATTCGTAAAGTTGACCGCATCTATGTTATTGATGAAGGAAATATTGCTGAGTCAGGTGCACATGAAGAACTGGCGAACTTAAGCACAGGTATCTACAATAATTTACTGAAACTGCAATTTGCAGAAGATAAAAAAATCCCAGTCGAGGCATAAAACGCATGTCCACTGCCAAATATCCTGTTACCCCCGCCATTCGCGCATTGCGAGAGGCGCATGTTGATATTGAACATCATCTCTATGAATATGTAGAAAAAGGGGGAACAACTGTTTCTGCACAAGCCCTAGGCGTGCCAGAAAACAGCGTTATAAAAACCTTGATAATGGAAGATGAACAGAAAAATCCGTTGATTGTGCTGATGCACGGTGATAAAGAAGTTTCTACGAAACAACTTGCGCGCCTGCTTAACGTCAAACAGATAAAACCCTGTACACCCGAGATTGCAAACAAACATTCAGGATATTTGGTGGGTGGCACATCACCTTTTGGCACACGTAAACCCATGCCTATTTATATGGAAGAAAGTATTTTACAACTGCCCACGATTTATCTAAATGGCGGTAAACGTGGCTATCTTATTAGCCTTTCTCCACAAGAAGCCCAGCGCGTGTTAAAACCAATATTAGTGACTGTCGCCGTTGAATAAATAGGACAAAAAAACCCTCGTCTGTAAATAGGCGAGGGTTTTTCTTTTAATACTCTCAATGTTAGCAATTCTGAGAATGCTGACTTGGATAAAAAAGCCAGTCATGATAAAACAGTATCAAAATAAATTAATTGTCTCAATAATGAGAAACCAAGAATATTATTCTCTCTCACCTTATTAACTCGGTTATTCAACGATTTTTCCCATAATAAATAACTATTTATCACTATAAAAAAGATAAAATCTACGTATGACGCTATTACTGGGTTTTCTGATAATTCTGCAATAGCTGACAAATAACATCTGTTTCAAAATCATGTGCTAACTCACGAATTTTTTGTGTAAACTCATGCTCTTCAGTTGTTGCCTCAATCGCATCTAACGCGAGAAAAATGCCATGAATATCACCCATCTTGGCTAATTCTATTAAACGGGTTACCTGTTCCATGCTCAATGTAATTTTTCCAACCCATCTATCTGAAAAAGAAAGCGATTCATCCAATGGCAATGCAGGTCTTTCACCTTTTTCATACAACCAAGACAGCCTTAAATGCAGTTCTAATTGCACCAATAACAACTCTACACGAATTGGTTTTGCAATAAATGAATCACAGCCTGCTAACATGCTTTCTTCTTGTGGATGTTCAAAAACACTGGCAGAAGTAGCGATAATGGGAATTAACCGCAAATCTGGATTTTTCCGCAATCGCCGTGCAAACTCAAAACCATCCATAACAGGCATAACTAAATCGGTAATGATTAAATCAGGTTTTTGCTGCATTGCCTTATCTAAACCCTCTTTACCATTAATTGCTTCTATGAGCATAAACCCCAGTGGTTTTAATAAATTAACCAATACGGAGCGATTTTCCCAACGGTCGTCAATGACTAAAATTGTTTTTTTCTCACCCTGATAACCACTAATAATTAACGGATTATTTGTATGTGTTTTAATAATTGTTGACCGCTCGGGCAAGGCTATTTCAACCCAAAAATGACTTCCCTTATGTAGCTGACTGCTAACCCCTATATTCCCTTGCATCAACGCAACTAACCTTTTCGTGATTGATAACCCTAAACCAGCCCCTTCTATTTTATTAGTAATACTACAAACTTGATGAAAAGGAAGGAAAATAGTATCAAGTTCCTCTTCAGAAATACCCATACCTGTATCTTCAATATCAAATCGTACTTTACCTGCTCGATAAGCAACTTTAAAATTTACCCCACCCTGCTCGGTAAACTTCACGGCATTCCCTAATAAATTAATTAAAATCTGCCGCAATCGCCTATCATCACCATAAATTCCTGCGGGTAGTGCGGTTACACGTTCAAAAATAAACATAATCCCTTTCTGCTCTGCTCGAATGCAGAAAAGTTCGACAATATCATCTAAAAACTCTGTAAAATTAATATCTAAACAATATAGCTCCATCCTATCCGCTTCAATTTTAGATAAATCCAAAATATCATTGATTAAAGTCAATAAATAATTTCCACATCGATGAATAATATTTACCCCTGTTTTTTGTTGTGCGGATAAAGACTCATCTCGTTGTAATATCTGTGTATAACCTAAAATGCCATTCAGCGGTGTACGCAATTCATGACTCATATTGGCAAGAAAAATACTTTTTGCTTGATTGGCAATTTCGGCTCGTGCGGCTGCTTCTTCTGCCTCAACAGCGGCAGCCTCAGCATTATATTGTGCGTCTTCAGCGGTTTGCTTTGCTACATGTAATGCCTGATTCATCTCACGCAATGCTTGTGTGCGCCGCTCGATTTCTTGTTCCATTGGAATCAAAGCGATTTTCTTCAATACAATCCATATTGCAATGCCTAACACCATGACAATTAGCAAGGCAATACTCAATAATTGCTTATTTAAGGTGAAAATAATCTGCTGGATATTATCTAAATCACTGACTATTTCTATGGTTAATGCGTTTGTCGCAGAAAAGCTAATATTTTTATAAACCATAAAGGTTTCTGTTGCTGTTGTTGCGCGTTGGTAATGAGCCAATGCAAAATTATTCTTTAACGTTGCGTTGATGCTAACAATATATTTTCGTTGTTGTCCCCAATCTGATAAAAACAAGCTAACCGCGTTATAATCCCGTTTTAAAAAAGATTCTTTAATAAAACCACTGATTAAATCCAATTCCAGCGCAATCCGATTTTTTTCGTTCTCCATTAGTAAACTTTTTTGATGTGATGTAATCAAAAAACCAGCAATACCTAAGAAAACAAATAAGATAAGTAAAAAACAAATCAGTAGGCGACTTTGACGAAAATAATGTGACAATGTCGTATCCTCCTAAAATATAATGTATTAGAGAAATTTATTTGCTATAGGTTAATCAACAGCTAAATAAGTGTTTACTTATTCATAGTAGCTTATTTGAATGCTATCGTAAAAATACCGCCTTTATGCTATCAAGCAACGTATTTAGACTATTTTTTTATTTTTCTAACAGGCTTTATCATAATGACAACACATACATTTCCTAATATTCCAATTAAAACAATTAGTACTGCAAAATCGTTACGTAGTATCTTAATTAAACCGATGGGTTCATTTTGTAATTTACGCTGTGAATACTGTTTTTACCTAGACAAGCATCATCTTTATGCAGGACATCCCTCAGCACACCGCATGAATGACGAGACCTTAGAAAAACTGATTATAGAAATGTTCTCCTGTGCAGATAATCCAAGCTTTATTTGGCAAGGGGGAGAACCAACCGTTTTGGGGGTGGATTTTTTCCGTAAAGTGGTTGCCCTACAAAAAAAATGGGCACAGGGACGACATTTTGCTAATGCCTTACAAACTAGCGGTTTTTTACTCGATGAAGAATGGGCAGACTTTCTACAGCAAGAACAATTTTTAGTCGGTATTTCCTTAGATGGTACAGAACATATACATGACCATTATCGTAAAGACCGTCAGGGACAAGGCACATTTAAACGGGTTTTTGCTAATGCCCAGCTATTATTACAAAAAGGGGTTGCTGTTAATGTATTAGCGACGGTTAATGATTATTCAGTACAATATGCTAAAGAAATCTATGATTTTTTTGTAAAAAATGGTTTTATTTTTATGCAGTTTAGTCCTATTGTTGAACGTCATCCCACTAACCCTAAAATTGCTGCTCCCTTTTCTGTGAGTGCGCGAAATTATGGACGTTTTTTAAACCAATTATTTGACGTATGGTTAAAAGATTTTGATTTTAATCGGTTGCAACAAAAAACCTCCATTCGCTTTTTTGATGGTATTTTACAAACGTATATAGGCATTGAGCCAGACCATTGTGTCTTACATGAACGATGCAATGACTATTTAGTCGTTGAGTATAATGGCGATTTATTTTCCTGTGATTTTCTTGTATCACAAAATACGCGCGTTGGTAATCTGCATGAAACCCCGCTAAAAATGGCTTTTGACTCTGCTGCACATACTGCTTTTGGTGAACGTAAGGCACAATTAGACGCAGAATGTCGTCAATGTGAATGGTTGACACATTGTTATGGTGGATGTGTAAAAGACCGTATTCGTGACCCTAACGATAAAGGACACAATCATTTTTGTGAGTCATATAAATTGTTTTTTAAGCATACAAATGAAAAACTGAAGCAATTAGCAAAATTATATCAACAACATTACTCATAGACTTTTAAGTTTAAGGGGTTAGAAAACCAATATGACCAATTATAGTGTACGAAAAGGCGTTGCTGATGATATTCCTGTCGTCTTTGCATTAGTAAAGACTTTAGCAATTTATGAAAATGCATTGAGTGAAGTTATTAATACACCTGAACAATTATTACAAGATGGGTTTGGTGAGCGGGCTTATTTTGAGTTTTTTGTCGCAGAAACGGCTAAAAAAGAAGTTGTCGGGATGATTTTGTATTATTACAGTTATTCAACATGGAAAGGGAAATCTTTATATGTTGATGATTTAGTTGTTAATGAAGCTCATCGTGGGCAAGGTGTAGGTTATTTGCTATTTGATGCCTTAATCAGGGAAGCAGTGACGCAAAATGTGGGGAAATTACATTGGCAAGTTTTAGATTGGAACGAGCCTGCGATTCGTTTTTATAAACGCTTAGGGGCGGTTTTTGACCCTGAATGGGTAAATTGTAAATTGAGTCGTGAGCAATTACAGGCGTATGTTAAACAGAAAGTGTAATGATTAAGTTGATGCTTGAATCATTAATTCTCGAATTTCATCAATTTGGAAATTACGCGCCATTTCTTGTAAATATTGTGTTATTTCATGTAGATGGGGGTGCTCTTGTTCTATTATTTGGAGTTTGCGTAAAATGCCATTAATATCACCTCGTGTGCTTAACTCACGCAATTCGTTAGTATCTATATTAGATAACCCGGCTAAAACAATTTTTGTTCGCCGATGTGGTGATTCTGCCATAACGATATTTTCTACTGGTTTTGGTTTTGCGTATTGCCATTGAATATTTAGAAAAACGCGCAGTTTATCGAGTAAATCCTCTACTTGAATAGGTTTGGGTAAAAAACTATTACAACCTGCTTCTATACTTGCTTCAAGTGGTAATTCAAAAATACTGGCAGATATTGCAATAATAGGCGTTTGTTTGAGGGCATCAATTTTACGCATACGCCTAACCGCTTCAAAACCATCCATGGTTGGCATTACTAAATCAATGAGAATTAAATCAGGTCTCAGCTTGTCAGCTTTTTCTATACATTCTAGTCCGTTACTGGCTTCAATGATAATAAACCCTAATGGTTTTAGTAATCCTTGTAAAACAGCTCTATTTTCCCAATAGTCGTCCACGACTAGAATAGATAGAGAATTACCTTGATAACCAGTAATAATTTGGGGAGATACGATGGTTGATGATTGTAAATAGGTAGCATTTTTTAAGGGGATGGAGAACCAAAAAAGACTACCTTTGCCTAGTGTGCTACGAACATGAATTTTACCGCCCATCAGTTCTATCAGTTGATGTGTGATTGATAAACCTAATCCCATTCCATCCGCGCGATAACGCTGGTCTCCTCCTTGTTGAAAGGGAAGGAAAATTTTTTCTAGCTCTTCAGGGGCAATACCGATTCCTGTGTCTTCTATTTGAAAACACATCATTTGTTGTTCATCATAGCCTACGGTAAAGGTAACGCCGCCTTGTTTGGTAAATTTAATCGCATTGTTCAGTAAGTTTACTAATATTTGTCTAAGCCGTTTTTCATCTGCTTTAATCCCTGTTGGTAAGTAAGTCAATGGGTTAAATGTAAAAGAAAGTCCTTTTTGTGTGGCATGTAGTTGGTATAGTTTTGTAATTTCTGTTAAAAAAAGCTGAAATTGAAAATCTGTTTCGTATAGCTGAACGTGTTCAGCCTCAATTTTTGCTAAATCAAGGACATCATTAATTAAATTGAGTAAGTATTCTCCACTACGATAAATAATATCAATCCCATCATGTTGTTGAGTCGAGAGGGTTTTATCCCGTTGTAAAATTTGGGCATAGCCTAAAATGCCATTGAGAGGTGTACGTAATTCATGACTCATATTGGCTAAAAAAGTTGTTTTTGCGCGATTTGCCGCTTCAGCAATCTCTTTTGCATGTTGTAGGTCTTTTTCTGCTCGTCGTCGTTCGGTAATATCATGAACAATTGAATAAAGTAGGTATTTACCATTTACTAAAATAGGCCCTGAATATACTTCTACATCACGAATGTCACCCGATGCAAGGCGGTGTTGAAAATTAAAATATAGACGTTGTTCTGTAATGGCTAAAGTCATTTCTTCTTTTATTTGTTCAGGCGTAAATACGTTTATATCACTGATTTTTTTAGTTAAAATCTGTTTTTTGCTGTAGCCATAAAAATCACAAGCAGCTTGATTCGCATCTTCAATAATGCCTGTTGCTGGGGAAATGATGAGTTTGATGGCGCGATTGGTTTCAAAAAATTGGTGATAACGTTCTTCTTTTTCTCGAAGTTGTCGTTCTGTGGTATAGCGTTCAGAAATATCTCGAATAATGCTGACGATGTACGGTTTTTCGCTATTTTGTTGTATATATTGTAGATATATTTCAACAGGAAATTGTTGTTGGTCTTTACATTGGGCGGTTGTTTCAAAGCGAATAAACGTTTTTTGTTTTTCTATGAGTAAAATGAGATTTTTTTCTAGTTGTGTGTTTGTTAATGACGGAATCAAAGAGAGTATATTCATTTGCATGAATTCAGTTTGACTATACCCAAACCGTTGCACACCTTCACGATTCACGTAAAAAAAACGATATGTATCAGGGGTAAACATGAAAACACTGTCCAAGATAGTGTCTAGTATCGTTTTAAATTGTTCTAGTTCTAGCAAGGCGTTTGCTAACTCCATTTTTGTGGACATAGATTAGGTTATGATAAGGCGAATAGGGATGTTTATAGATAGGGTACAGTTTATTTTTTCTTTGAATAGGAAATAAATTTTTTATTTGGTTTATACAATAAACTATCAAAAAAGTTAAAATTCCATGACGTTTTAAGTATCCCGTATGGTTTAGGCGGTTATCATCATATCTTGAACCTGTTATTGAGTTATAGTTTTATATACTCGCTATTTATATTGGTAATATTCCGTATCTTGGTAAAGGGTAATTTATTAGTTGAATTAAGTGGATTTTTCTAAAACGGCCATTGCTGCATTTAAGGTTTGTAAGGTGGTTGTGTTGCCACCACGGTCAGGATGGTGTTGCATAACTAGCTGACGATAACGATATTTTATTGTTTCATTGTCCACAGGGTCTTGTAGTCCTAAGGTATTTAGTGCGGATTGGCGTTTGTCTATTGCATGAAACCGTGTCCAAAACTTGGCGAGTAGTGTTGTTACATCTTCTGCTGTTGTTTTTTCTAACTGGCTTAAATCCATATAAAAATCACGTAGTGGGTCGTTTTCGGTTAGGGCATTTTGTCCTACTTGATAAGGCATTATTTGAATTTTTAATGGATTAATTTGAAGTTCACCTGTTTTCTCTTGATATAGCTGTTCTCGTAGATGATATAAAACATGGAATAACAGAAAGTGCATTTGAAATAGGGGTAAGGGTTCTGTTAGTGCAACGCTGGGGAAGCCTGTTTGATTTGTCCGTTGTAATTGTTTGAGCAGTTCATATTCTCCTATGCCTTGTGGATGTGTTTGTAGTTGGTGTAAAACAACTTGTGCTAATGGTTGTAGTTGTTCGGTAATCATAATTTTCTCGTTGTTTATGTTTGAGTATCGCCCCAAACTGATTTTAGGAGTTTGGGTAAAATATCGCCTGATTTGCCACGTAGTGAGAAGTGTACGCAAGGGGTTAATGGCGTGGTTTCTGGGTTGATTTCAATCACCGTTGCGCCCTGTTGGAGTGCTTTTAAGGGGAGTGTAGCCGCAGGTTGAACCAGTGCGGATGTCCCGATGGTGAGTAAAACATCGCTGCGTTCTATGGCTTGTAGGGCTTGTTCTAGTGCAAATACGGGTAAACTCTCACCAAACCAGACGACATCAGGACGTATTAAGCCGTTGCAATAGGGGCAATGGGGTGGGATAGCGGTTTGTTTTTCCCATTGTTCAAGAATGCGATTTTCCGTCGCGCATTTGAATCGATTAATATTTCCATGTAGTTCAATCACTCGGTTACTGCCTGCACGTTGGTGTAAACCGTCTATATTTTGTGTCACAATCGTTAAGCTGGGTTGATGATGTTCTAATTCAACTAGGGCTAAATGTCCCGCGTTGGGTTCTGCTTTAGCAACCAGTTGTTGTCGCCATGCGTACCATTCCCAAACGAGTTTGGGATTTTGTTGAAAGGCTTCTGGTGTGGCTAGTTCAGTGGGGTTATATTGCGCCCATAATCCTGTTTGCGCGTCACGAAAGGTGGGTACGCCACTTTCTGCCGAGATGCCTGCACCTGTTAAGATAGCTAATCGTTTGCTGTGTTTTAAACATTGTGTAAGTTCGGCAGGAATAATCATTTGTTATCTTTTTTCCATTATATGAGAGAAAGTTAGTACAATAATTGTTTATTGGTTATAAGTCTATTTAAAGAATTAACTTTTTCTTAGAAAAATAGAAATTATCCCATTTAGGATGAGTCATCAAATAGTCGGTAATGGGGAACGAGTAGGGGATAAAATTCCTCTCGTTTTATTTGATGATGTACCCAAGTCTATCGGGGCGGATAAATACGGTATGCTTTGAGTGTCAGTTCAAGTAATATCCGTGTTATGCCGTTTTTTCATCTTTATAAATCCCTGTTATTTTGCATAACGTTTTATGTCTTCTATTTCCGCACATCGTATTGAAACTTCTCCCCAACAACGACGAGAAGCAGATCGTTTAATCGAATTATTGCAACGACAGGGGATAAGTAATCCTGCTGTTTTGGAGGCAATTCGTCGTACACCGCGTCATTTTTTTATTGACGAGGCGTTAGCCAGTCATGCTTATGCTAATAATGCGTTGCCTATTGGACAGGGACAGACCATTTCTCAGCCGTATATTGTGGCACGAATGACAGAAATCTTGCTAAGTCGTGGCAAATTAGATGCGGTGTTGGAGGTTGGAACAGGTTGTGGTTATCAAACCGCAATTCTTGCACAGTTGGTTCGGCGGGTTTATAGCGTTGAATTATTGGCTAGTTTGTCGGAGCAAGCACAAACACGATTGGGTTTATTGGGTTTTACAAATGTTAAATTTAAACATAGTGATGGGAAATGGGGGTGGAGTGAGAACGCGCCATACGATGCGATTCTTGTGACTGCCGCGCCACAAACTGTGCCAGAACCGTTGTTGGAGCAGTTGGCGTTGAATGCGTCATTGATTATTCCTGTTGGTCCGCAACGTTCAGGACAAGTGCTTTATAAAATCACGCGGTTTCGAAATCGTTATGAGCAAGAGCCATTGGAAGCGGTAAGCTTTGTACCATTGCGTTGAATTAATTGTGTTTTTTAAATGCGGTTGATATTGCTTGAAGCGGTGGTATCTGCGTTGTTTGAGTAAAAAACCCGTCAATTTTTAGTAAGTTGACGGGTTTTTATTAGCAATTAGAACAATTATGTTTTAATCGTTATTTGAGGAACGGGATGCACGTTTGCGGTCGTTTTCTAGCAGGAAGATTTTGCGAATACGTACTGCTTTGGGTGTGACTTCAACGAGTTCGTCATCATCAATAAATTCTAAGGCTTGTTCTAAAGAGTAACGAATCGGTGGTGTCAGTAGGATATTTTCATCAGACCCCGCAGCGCGAATGTTCGTGAGTTGTTTTGCCTTTAAGGGGTTGACAACTAAGTCATTATTGCGGGAGTGTATGCCGATAACCATGCCTTCATAGACTGCGTCGCCGTGTCCTATAAATAAACGGCCCCGTTCTTGTAGGGTAAACAGTGCGTAAGCAACGGCTTTGCCTGCACCGTTGGCAATCAACACGCCGTTATTTCGTTGTCCGATGTTACCCGCTTTCATGGGGGCGTAATGGTCAAAAATGTGGTACATCATGCCTGTACCAGAGGTTGCAGTTAGAAATTCGGTGCGAAAGCCAATTAGGCCGCGCGAAGGAATTTCAAAGTCTAGGCGCACACGTCCTTTACCATCAGGTGTCATGTTTAGCAAATCCGCTTTACGGTTGCCAAGTAATTCCATGATAGTCCCTTGATGAATGTCTTCTACGTCAATGGTTAAACTTTCAAAGGGTTCGTTGCGCACGCCATCAATGATTTTGGTAATGACTTGTGGACGAGAAACACCCAGTTCGTACCCTTCACGACGCATATTTTCAATGAGAATTCCTAAATGCAGTTCTCCGCGACCAGAGACCATAAATTTATCAGGGTCGTCTGTCTCAGCAACACGTAACGCGACGTTATGCAGTAATTCCCGTTGCAGGCGTTCCCGAATTTGGCGGGATGTAACATATTTGCCGTCTTGTCCTGATAGGGGGGAGGTGTTGACTTGGAAGGTCATGCTGACAGTGGGTTCATCCACTGTTAATGGGGGCAGTGCAACGATATGCGCAGGGTCGCAAATGGTATCGGAAATATATAGGGGGTCTAAGCCTGTGAAGGCAATAATGTCACCCGCCATTGCTTCAGGTTTTTCTATGCGGTCTAAGCCGTGAAAGCCTAGGACTTGTAAAATACGCCCTTGCCGTTTTTCGCCTTTTACGTCAATTACGGAAACAGCCGTGTTGGTTTTAATCCGTCCGCTACTAATGCGTCCAATCCCGATAATACCGACATAGCTGGAGTAATCTAGCGCACTGACTTGTAATTGAAAAGGTTCATCTGGATCAACGTCAGGAATTGGCACATGTTCAATAATGGCTTCAAACAGAATTTGCATGTCACCACTACGAACATCCGGCGTTAAGCCCGCATATCCTTGTAGTCCTGAGGCATAAATCACGGGGAAATCAAGTTGTGATTCATCTGCGCCTAAGCGGTCAAATAAATCAAATGTTTGGTCTAAAACCCAACTTGGACGTGCGCCATCGCGGTCAACTTTGTTGATGACTACAATGGGACGTAAGCCACGTTGTAGGGCTTTTTGTGTCACAAAACGGGTTTGTGGCATAGGACCATCAACGGCATCAACCAGTAATAACACGGAATCAACCATAGACAATACCCGTTCTACTTCACCGCCGAAGTCGGCGTGTCCTGGGGTATCGACAATATTAATACGGTAGTCATTCCAACGAATGGCGGTATTTTTGGCGAGAATGGTAATCCCGCGCTCTTTTTCAATCGCGTTGGAATCCATAATCCGTTCGCCTAAATTTGCACGCTCATCAAGCGTTCCAGATTGGCGTAACAATTTGTCAACTAAGGTGGTTTTTCCATGGTCAACGTGGGCAATAATGGCAATATTACGTAATTTACTAATCACAAACGATTCTCACTGAGGGATGATAACTGGGCTAATTATACTGGAAATATGAAGTAGATAGGGAAATAACGCGGAGTGAATTTTTTATGACCGTTGGCATAAAGCGTTTTTTCTCATTTTTAATCTATGAATCTGTCGGAATAGGAGTGCTACTTTTGAGATTCTTTATTCACTATTCTACCGTATAGATGACCTGCCTTGTTAGAATGATGTTTATTTCATTTTAAGTATAGGTACTCAGTATGAAGCTAGGCACACCGCTCACCGCAACCGCGCTCAAAGTTATGTTATTAGGCAGTGGTGAATTGGGCAAAGAAGTTATTATTGCTTTACAACGGTTAGGCGTGGAAGTGATTGCGGTTGATCGTTATCCTAATGCACCGGGACATCAAGTTGCACACCGTTTTCATGTGATTGATATGACGAATCCACATGCGCTACATGCGTTAGTCGTGTTGGAAAAGCCTGATATTATTGTGCCTGAAATTGAAGCAATTGCTACGGATATGTTGCTAGAAATTGAACAGGCAGGACTTGCGCAAGTTGTCCCTACCGCCCGTGCTGCTCAAATAACGATGAATCGGGAGCGTATTCGTAGTTTAGCCGCTGACGTTTTAAAAATTCCAACATCTCGTTATGCTTATGCTAATTCTGAAGCGGAATTACGTAGCCATATTGAAACAATTGGTTTTCCTTGTTTTGTAAAACCTGTTATGTCTTCTTCAGGTAAAGGACAATCTATGTTACATAATGCCGAAGACATCCATTCTGCTTGGCAACATGCAATGAGTGCAGGACGGGTTAGCGGTGGTACGGTGATTGTTGAAGAGTTTATTGATTTTGATTTTGAAATTACTTTGTTGACAGTTCGTGCATTGAATAGCAAAGGTGAGATTGAAACCTATTTTTGTGAACCTATCGGACATATTCAAAAACAAGGGGATTATGTCGAAAGTTGGCAACCACAGGCAATGACCCCCACCGCCTTAAAAATAGCGCAGGAAATGGCAAGAAAAGTGACGGATAATCTTGGCGGACGCGGTATTTTTGGGGTGGAATTATTTGTTAAGGGTGATCAGGTGTGGTTTAGCGAGGTGAGTCCCCGCCCGCATGATACAGGCATGGTTACGATGGTGACACAAATGCAAAATGAATTTGAATTACATGCTCGTGCTTTATTAGGGTTACCCGTTTCTACCGCTTTACGTAATGAGGGGGCAAGTGCCGTTATTTATGGGGGTTATGACAGTGAAAACGGCTTAATTTATGAGGGGATTGATGAGGCATTACAAATTCCGCAAACAGACTTACGTTTATTTGGTAAGCCTGAAGCCTTTATAAAACGGCGTATGGGCGTTGCTTTAGCGATGGGGAAAACGGTAGAAGAGGCTCGGGAACACGCGAAATTGGCAGCAAGCAAAGTACGAACGGTAAAACCATAAACGCATCATGTGGGGTGAACAAATTCGCCCCGCTATTTCTTGCATCTATAGCCATAAATAAATCATCTTAAGTATCACCAGTCTATTTTGTTACACTCGTATCATCTTTTTATCTAACTCAAATAGTGGTGATAGGAGGGAACTTGATTAGTTTACGATTTAATACATTGTATGAAAGCACGGAAAATCAGGCGTATGTCTGGCGGGTTATTGTTGATGGACATGAACATCTTGCAACAGATATAGAATGCCTAGTTCCAACTTATGGAACTAAAGATGAAATTGCTGAAGGGGTTTACAAATGGCATTTATCTTGTAATGGCGTATTAACATGGGAAGGTACAAAAGCCATCATTCGGGCAGTCTGAAAGCAACATCAAACAATCACGAAACAAGATTATAATCTTTTTGATTAAACTGGCTAAAAATTAAGATGCTAATGACTCAGGCATAATTAACTTTTGCATATTTTCTAATGTCGTCAGACAGTATTGGAAACGTAGGGTGGATAATTAATCTACCCTACTTAGTCGATACCCCATTGTTGATTGATTCATTGTCAATTCAACTTATTAATCTATAAACTTCATTCCCGATAAGGATAGACACCTTGAGTCGCAATATAGTAGTCAACATCACCACCATTAGCTGTTTTAATCGCTGGGATACTAGGTAGCGCAAAAGTCTGCCCCGGTGTTCCACCGAACTCGTTGCCTAATAGAGAATAAAGTGCTGGGTTTTGAGAAATTTGTAACAAACGTCCGTTACATTTTGCCCAACCCGCTGTATCCCAATTCCAAGGGAACAAACAAACCATACCAAGAATAGGATCCATCATTAACATCCTTCATCATCACGTTGAATGGGAGAATTAGCCTACATCGACGCTAAATGACTGTCAATTTCTATCGTATGATCCATCTAATCTTAAAATAAAGCGGGTCTCTGTACGCCTATTCATGATAATAAAATTATACTTTACAAATTGTTATAAAGTAACTGAAATGAATACACATCAAAACGAGATTTTCGTTCTATTTAATCACAACAGTCCAACCAGTTTATGTTAAGCTAATCAAGATAATCTGTTCGTTGTTTTTGAGGTTTTCATGGCTACCGCAGCGGAAGCATTAGCACAAATTAAACAAGGCGTTCACGAATTACTGCTCGAACCTGAATTAATCACCAAGTTAGCGCGGGGTAAACCCTTGCGCGTTAAAGCAGGATTTGACCCAACCGCACCCGATTTACATTTAGGACATACCGTACTAATTAATAAATTACGTCATTTCCAAATGTTAGGTCATCAGGTTATTTTCTTAATTGGTGATTTTACAGGTATGATAGGCGACCCAACAGGAAAAAATGTTACTCGTCAGCCACTTACTCGTGAACAAGTTTTAGAAAATGCTAAAACCTATCAGGCACAAATTTTTAAGATTTTAGACCCTGAAAAAACCGAAACACGTTTTAATTCCGAATGGATGAATGAACTAGGCACAGTTGGCATGATTCAACTAGCCGCAAAATATAACGTTGCCCGTATGTTAGAACGGGATGATTTTCACAAACGTTATACAACAGGTCAATCCATTGCGATTCACGAATTTCTATACCCATTAGTTCAAGGCTATGATTCTGTTGCATTAAAATCCGATATAGAACTGGGTGGCACAGACCAAACATTTAATTTACTGGTAGGACGTGAATTACAAAAACAGTATGGACAAGAACCACAAGTCGTCTTAACCATGCCTATTTTAGAAGGCTTAGACGGTGTACAAAAAATGTCCAAATCGCTGGGTAATTACATTGGTATTCAAGAACCTGCTAGCGAAATTTTTGGCAAACTCATGTCCATTTCTGACAATTTGATGTGGCGATATATTGATCTGTTGAGTTTTAAAACACCTGCGGAAATTCAGCAATGGAAATCATGTGTTAAACAAGGGGGAAATCCCCGTGATGTGAAAGTAGCATTTTCGCAAGAAATTGTAACCCGTTTTCACAACGCACCTGCCGCAGAACAAGCCTATACTGATTTTGTAGCACGCTTTAAACAAAAAGAAATCCCTGATGATTTACCAGAAACAACCTTAACATTAGCAGGAAAGCCTTCATTGCCCATTGCTAATTTGTTAAAAGAAGCGGGATTAACCGCTAGTACTTCCGATGCCTTGCGAATGATTGCTGCGGGCGCGGTAAAAATTGATGGTGAAAAAATCAGTGATAAGGGCTTACAAATTGCGGCGAACACCCAACATGTTTATCAAGTTGGAAAACGTCACTTTGCGAAAGTAAGCGTAGTAGAATAAAGCGTTTGTTGGTATGGGGGACGCATTACTCTTGCAAACCCCGTTAGTTTTTTAGTCGTTATTCACTTGTTAGACACATAATTATGCAAGCATTTACAACACTTGATGGTTTAGTTGCCCCGTTAGATCGTGTTAATGTAGATACGGACGCGATTATTCCAAAACAATTTTTAAAATCCATCCATCGCACGGGTTTTGGTCCTTATTTATTCGACGAATGGCGGTATTTAGACCATGGCGAACCCGGTCAAGACTGCACAAACCGCCCACTGAATAAAGAGTTTGTGTTAAATCAACCTCGCTATGCGGGCGCGGAAGTCTTACTAACACGACAAAATTTTGGATGTGGTTCAAGTCGTGAACACGCGCCTTGGGCATTACTGGATTATGGTTTTCGTACCCTTATCGCTCCCAGTTACGCAGATATTTTTTATAATAACTGCTTCAAAAACGGTGTATTGCCTATTATTTTAGATGAGGCAACTATCGACAAACTGTTTAAAGAAGTGACCAGCTCAGAAGGCTATCGTTTGTTAATTGACCTTTCTGCGCAAACCATCACAACACCCAGTAAAACAACTATTCCATTTACAGTGGATGCCTTTAGAAAATACTGCTTGTTAAATGGTTTAGATGATATCGGTTTAACATTGCAACATGCGGCTGAAATCAGCACGTATGAAAACCAACGCAAGCAAAAAGCGGCGTGGCTGTTCTAAGCCAAGACGTTTTCCACTGAGGAGCGATTTTATTCGCTCCCTGTCTGAATCAGGATTGTTAGGATTCATAAAACGCTCAAACTGAGGGTTTAATATCTTGCCAGTCCTGCGTGTTTGTCAATTCTGATTCTGACAAAATAGCTAATAAACTTGCTCCACCTAGCAGTTAAAATACATAATTAAATTAATATATTGAGAGAGCTGGAATGACAAAGACCATAGCGATTTTAGCCGGTGATGGGATTGGACCTGAAATCATGGCGGAGGCTGTAAAAGTCCTTAACTTCTTAAAAACTTCTCATGGTTTAGATATTGCATTAGAAGAAGGATTGGTTGGCGGTATTGCTTATGATGTAAAAGGTCATCCGCTTCCCCCAGAAACCCTAGAACTGGCAAAACGGGCGGATGCCGTGATGTTAGGCGCGGTTGGGGGTGTAAAGTGGGAACCTTTAGATATTTCTTTGCGTCCTGAAAAGGGATTATTGGGTTTACGTTCTGCCCTGAATTTATTTGCAAACTTACGCCCAGCCTCTATTTATCCTGAATTAGCTGATGCGTCCCCCTTAAAGCCTGAAATTGTTTCAGGGTTAGATATTTTAATTGTGCGTGAATTAACAGGGGATATTTACTTTGGTCAACCACGTGGTATTCGCACCCTAGAAAATGGTGAGAGACAAGGTTTTAACACGATGGTGTATAGCGAAAGTGAAATCGAACGGATTGCTCACGTTGGTTTCCAAAGTGCGCAAAAACGCCAAAAGAAATTATGCTCTGTTGATAAAGCTAATGTTTTAGAATGTACTGAATTCTGGCGTGAAGTCGTTATTCGTGTTGGTAAACAATACCCTGACGTAGAACTGAGCCACTTATACGTGGACAATGCAGCCATGCAATTGGTTCGTTACCCAAAACAATTTGATGTGATTGTTACAACAAATATTTTCGGGGATATTCTATCTGACCTCGCCTCGCAATTAACGGGTTCTATCGGCATGTTACCATCTGCCTCATTAGACGCGAATAATAAAGGCATGTATGAACCTATTCATGGTTCTGCACCAGATATTGCGGGCAAAGGGATTGCAAACCCATTAGCCACTATTTTATCCGTTGCGATGATGTTGCGGTTTAGTTTAAACCGTGCAGATTTAGCGGATAAAATTGAAACCGCAGTGAAAAAAGTATTGAGTGATGGGTTACGCACGCGCGATATTTTAGGCAGTGCAACAACAACGCAATACAAACTGGTTAATACCCAAGAAATGGGCGCGGCCGTGTTAAACGCCTTACAAGCCTAATAAATAATAATGCAAATGCGGATTTATTCGCATAACACCTGCATAAAGACACGAGAAATCGTGTCTTTATCATGTTAAGTAAGATAACTATCAGACTTTGCAAAGCAGATAGACTTGACATAAAGTTAATGCAATTAACTATAAATCAAACTGTTTTTTGGAGAATAAAGCGAAATGAGTCGTCGTTTGTTTGATGTTGCCGTTGTTGGTGCAACGGGTGCGGTGGGCGAAACCATGATGTCCATTTTAGAAGAACGGAATTTTCCCATTGGGAATTTATATCCTGTTGCTAGCAATCGTTCAGCGGGGACTCGCTTGCAGTTTAAAGGTAAAAGTGTAGTCGTTGAAGATTTAGAGCAATTCGACTTCAGTAAAGTGCAAATTGGCTTATTCTCCCCCGGTGCCTCAGTTTCTAAGATTTACGCACCAAAAGCGGGTGCTGCGGGCTGTGTGGTGGTGGATAATACGTCACAATTTCGTCAAGATGCCGATATTCCTCTGATTGTGCCTGAGGTAAATGCCCATGCTATTGCGCAGTATAAGAAACACAATATTATTGCCAATCCAAACTGTTCTACCATTCAAATGCTGGTTGCCTTAAAACCCATTTATGATGCTGTTGGTATTGAACGTATTAACGTTGCAACCTATCAATCTGTATCGGGTACAGGCAAAGAAGCCATTGAAGAGCTTGCAAATCAAACCGCAGCACTACTCAATGGTAAGCCCATTACGGCTGACGTTTACCCCAAACAAATCGCCTTTAATGTTTTACCTCATATTGATGTGTTTATGGATAACGGCTACACCAAAGAAGAAATGAAAATGGTGTGGGAAACACATAAAATCATGGAAGATGACAAGATTCTTGTCAATCCAACCGCAGTACGAGTACCTGTTTTTTACGGACATTCTGAAGCTGTCCATATTGAAACCCGCGATAAAATCACGGCTGAACAAGCACGTGCCTTACTCAGCAAAGCACCCGGTATTGTTGTATTAGATGAGCGTGTTGCTGGTGGTTATCCTACCGCAGTGACCGAGGCCGCTGGTAAAGACCCTGTGTTTGTGGGACGTATTCGTGAAGACCTTTCCCACCCTCGAGGCTTGAATCTATGGGTTGTTTCAGACAATATCCGTAAAGGTGCTGCCTTAAATAGTATTCAAATTGCAGAAATTTTAATAAAAGACTATATATAATTTATAGTTAGTGGTAAATTATAAAGTATATTCGAGATATGGCTTGGAACTTGGTATATTGACATACAATTTTTAATCTGTAGTCTTTTAGCAGGTTTATTTTAAACTACATTTATTAATTTCACTGTTCATATACCAGTTCTAAATACCAAAGTTGAGAGAGGTATGTCGTGCTGATCTATCAAGGCTTACCGGGATTGCTACATAGCCCCAATTCCCATCGTGCATGCGGCGACCCAGTAACAAAGACTGCCTCCCGCTACCTGCACGGGCATACTCACCGGTATAGGTAAAAGAAGGAGATCGTGATGACGCGCAAACTACCGTTAGCCTTAGCTTTATCAAGCATACTATTCAGCACTAACGCAAACGCTTTGGGATTGAGCAATATAGAAGTAACTTCTCATCTCAATGAACCGTTTAAAGCAAAGATTAACGTATTGTCTATTCCAAAATTGGATAACAATAAAGATAGTCTTGTAGCTACTTTAGCCTCTGCGGAAGCCTTCCGTCGTGCAGGTATAGAACGCCCTTATGTGTTGAATGAGTTACGCTTTGAAATAGAATCAACTGATGCAACGCAAGCAGTGATTCATGTCAAGACAAATCAACCAATTAAAGAGCCATTTTTAAATTTTCTGGTTGAAGTAAAATGGCCAAGTGGACGTATTCTCCGCGAATATACTGCATTGCTTGACCCTCCATTATACGAACCTAAAATTGCGAGTGCACAACCGCCCGCAACAGTCAGTACGATGGGTGCAAACAAAACAACATTGTTGCGCCCTGCGGGTAAAGCGCGTGGTACGGGTGGCAATGTCAGCGGTGGAGAATATCGCACAGCAAGTGGTGATAGCTTATCACTGGTTGCAAGTCGTACGCTTCCTAGCGATACTTCCCTGCGTCAGCACATGAATAGTATTTTTGACGCGAATCCCGATGCTTTTATTGGTGGTAATATGAACCGTTTAAAAGCTGGGCAAGTGTTACGTGTGCCAGATTTTGACGGAACAATAAAACCTCAAGAAGTCAATCGTGCTGTTGCCTCAGCAGCAAGTACCCCTCGTCCAAAAAATACACAGAAAAAACCTGCAAAAGCACCAGAATCCGCGCTTAAAGCAGCATCGGCACAAACGGGACCCAAATTGGCGGATGAACCCGCCGTCCGTATTGCAGGTTTAGAGCAAGGAAACAATGCACAAGCGGGTGATGCAGGTAAAAGTGTCGAGCTAAACCAATTAAAATCATCACTCTCCCGTGTAGAAGAAGAAAACCTTCGTTTAAGCAATGAAAATAAAACGCTTAAAGAAGACTTACAGAAAAATAATGACCTAATTGTTACCATGAAAAAACAGTTGGATGAGTTGAACACACTCATTAAACTGCAAAATGAACAGTTGGCTACATTACAAGTACAATTGGGTAAACCTGCAACAACACCGCCAGCAGAGAAAACAACAACTGCAACCGTTGAACCCAGTGCTACGGTGAGTCCTGCTGAGGTAAAACCTGTTAATCCGACAGAAACACCTCCTGTTGTTACAACAACCACCAACACAGCAAAACCGACTGTTGCAACCCCTGTAGAAACAACAGCAACAAGCGCAACGCCTGCAACCAACACAACAACCCCCAGTAATCCAAATGTTGTCGATCTTAGTACAACACCATCTGTTGAACCAACAGCAATAACCCCTGTAGAAAATACAACTACAACCACTGCTACAACGGCTACCGAACCGACCGCAACGACTGAACCAACTGCTACGGCTGCTGAAAATGTAGAAAAACCAGCAGAAACAGAACAATCTATTGAACCAACTAGTTTATTAGATATTGTTGAAGACACAGTTCCCGGTGGCATTATGACATTGGGCGGGATTGGTGGTGGCTTGTTACTCTTAGGCGGGGGCGCATTCTTCCTTTCTCGTCGGCGTAAACGTCAAGAACAAGAAGAAGAGGATGTTCGAGCTGAATTAGAGCGATTAGAAGCTGAAGAAAAACTGCAATCAACAGATACTGATGATACAACTCTTGAAGAAGATACACCTGTTGATGATGATATTACCGCGCTGATGGAAAAAATCTCAGAAGAAGATAATTCAACTGGGGTTGTTAATGATGAATTGTTTGAAGAAGTTGAAGTTTACATGGCGTATGAACGCTATGACCAAGCTGAAGACTTGCTTCGTAATGCGCTTGCAGAAAATCCAAATCAACAAGAATACCGCATGAAATTGCTAGAAGTATTGGCTGCGGCAAAGAAAACTAATGAGTTTGAAGCAGAAGCAAAAATATTACATGATGCAACGGGTGGTGACGGGGCATTGTGGGACAGAACACAGGCATTATGGCAAGATTTGGACAGTGGTCGACAACTCGGTGAAACTTCTACAACCAAGGCAGGATTAGCCGCTGCGGCTGTTGGTGGTGCAGCAATAGGTGCTGGTTTATTAGCGGCTAGTAGCGACGCTGAAGCAGACGAACTAGATTTTAATTTAGATGAGGATACCACTGCTAGCTCTAGTTTAGACATGGGTGATGATGACCTCGGTTTAGATATGGATATGGGTAGTGACGATACTGCCAGCTCTAGTTTAGACATGGGTGATGATGACCTCGGTTTAGATATGGATATGGGCAGTGACGATACTGCCAATTCTAGTTTGGACATGGGTGATGATGACTTAAGTTTAGATATGGATATGGGTAGTGACGATACCGCCAGTTCTAGTTTAGACATGGGTGATGATGGTCTCGGTTTAGATATGGATATGGGTGGTGACGATACCGCTAGTTCTGGTTTAGACATGGGTGATGATGACCTTGGTTTAGATATGGATATGGGTGGTGACGATACTGCTAGTTCTAGTTTAGACATGGGTGATGATGACTTAAGTTTAGATATGGATATGGGTGGTGACGATACTGCCAGCTCTAGTTTAGACATGGGTGATGGTGACCTTGGTTTAGATATGGATATGGGTGGTGACGATACCGCCAGTTCTAGTTTAGACATGGGGGATGATGACTTAAGTTTAGATATGGATATGGGCAGTGACGATACCGCCAGTTCTAGTTTAGACATGGGTGATGATGACCTGAGTTTAGATATGGATATGGGCAGTGACGATACCGCCAGTTCTAGTTTAGACATGGGTGATGATGACCTCGGTTTAGATATGGATATGGGTAGTGACGATACTGCCAGTTCTAGTTTAGACATGGGTGATGATGACCTCGGTTTAGATATGGATATGGGTAGTGACGATACCGCCAGTTCTAGTTTAGACATGGGTGATGATGACCTCGGTTTAGATATGGATATGGGTGGTGACGATACTGCCAGTTCTAGTTTAGACATGGGTGATGGTGACCTTGGTTTAGATATGGATATGGGTGGTGACGATACTGCTAGCTCTGGTTTAGACATGGGGGATGGTGACCTCAGTTTAGATATGGATATGGGTGGTGACGATACTGCCAGTTCTAGTTTAGACATGGGTGATGATGACCTCAGTTTAGATATGGATATGGGTGGTGACGATACTGCTAGCTCTAGTTTAGACATGGGGGATGGTGACCTCGGTTTAGATATGGGTGATGACCTTGGTTTAGGGCTAGATGATGATAGCGGTCTTTCATTAACAGATGATAATGACTTAGAAACAGGCGATGAACTATCTCTAGGGTTAGACAATGACGACTTATCCAGTTTAGAAGACATGAATAGCCTAGACATGGATACAGGTGGTCTCAGCCTTGATGATGATTTATCAGGTGCTGACATGGGCTTAGGCTTAGACGATTCAGGCTTAACAAGTGGTTTACAAGAGAGTGATTTAGGGTTTGATACAGGCGATGACATCAGCGATAAATTTGATCTAGCCCAAATGTATCGTGATATGGAAGATAATGATACTGCACGTAATTTACTGGCGGAAATCATCAGTGAAGGAAATGCCGAACAAAAACAAAAAGCAGAAGCTATCATGTCAGAAATCAGCTAACACCTTATCCTGATACCCGCTACTGTTTAGGCGATTTTCTTCGTGCTAAATAATGTAAAATCAATAATTTATTAAAAACCTTCAGGATGCTTTATCTTGAAGGTTTTTTGTTTTTAATAGGTTAATGTGAAACATGAGAATTGCATTAGGCGTTGAATACAATGGGGCTGAATTTTGCGGCTGGCAAATTCAAGAAGCTGGCGTGCGTACCGTACAAGGTTGTGTCGAACATGCTTTGTCTATCGTTGCTAACCATCCCGTGACGGCAATCTGTGCAGGACGCACCGATAAAGGGGTACACGCATTATCCCAAGTCATTCATATTAATGTGACCGCTGAACGTACAATGCGTTCTTGGATACTAGGCACGAATGTGAATATGCCCAACGATATAGGTATATTATGGGCGCAACCTGTTGATGACCACTTTCACGCACGTTTTTCAGCACTCGGACGCTATTATCGCTATGTTATTCTTAACCGTACGGTACGCCCCGCACTCTTAATTAATAAAGTTGCATGGGATTATCGCCCTTTGGATATAGAACGCATGCAAGCGGGCGGTGATTACCTATTGGGAACACATGATTTTACTTCGTATCGAGCAGTAGGATGTCAGGCAAAAAATCCTGTGAGAACCATAAAATACTTAACCATCAAGCGACAACAAGATTATGTTATTATTGAAATATGCGCTAATGCATTTTTACATCACATGGTTAGAAATATTGCGGGTGTTTTAATCGCTATAGGCTGTAGTGAGCAATCCCCCGAATGGGCAAAACAAGTATTAGATGCCTGTGACCGCACCGCTGGTGGCGTAACAGCCCCTGCAAGTGGACTTTATTTTCAAGGCGTGATTTATCCAGAGGCGTATCAATTTCCGCAAGCAACCCTGCCTGTATTATAAAAATAAGGCATGGTCTGAAACTATCTGAACCAGAATTATTCATAAACGAATCGCACTAACAACAGATATTCAGACAACTCCCGTATCCATTGCTTTCATTTAGGAATATCACTAACTACTTCTCTCTCCCCGCCAAAACCGCCTGTAATATCACCGCCGTAATTTTTTCCATGGGTTCGCGCAGGCGTTCTACATCAACTACAATATATCCTGCTGTGACATCTTGATTTTGTTTGTGATTCAACAAGCGTTTTATCGCGTAGCTGGAAATATCCAAACCTTCCGCAAGGGTTGCAAACGTGCGACGCAAATCATGGCAGTTGAAAGTAATGCCTGAGTATTCAGTAATAATTTTAAGTTGTTGACGAAGTTCTACAAAAGGTTTTTGTGTGTTGGGATTGGGAAATACCCAAATATTTTTGGCCTGTTGTTGGCGTTGCTGAAGTAACGTGTATAAGTAGCTACTTAAAGGAAGCGTGTGCGGCTGAGAGTTCTTAGTGTCTAAAACAGTTAGGGTTTTTTCATTAAGGTCAACCGATGACCATTGCAATGTTGCGGCTTCTTGCTTTCGTAAACCTGTTAAAAGTAACAGTTGGAAATAGTCTCGTAATGTTGTGTTATTTAGTTGTTCAACGGCTTGCCACCAGTTGGATAATTGATGCGTTTTGATAAAGCGATTACGCCTACTAATGGTTTTCCATTGGTGTTTATCGCTTAGTACGTTGACGGGATTAATCGGGAGTAAATCATCATAGCTGGCATTGGCGAAATTAAGCACGGAACGCAGAAGACGGAAACAGAGGTTAGCATACGCATCTCCATGTTGTTGGCAGGTGTGCTGATAGTGTTCAGCAATCAGTGTTTTGCTGAGGTCAGTAATTTGTTTGTGATGCCATGATTTAAAAATGTGTTCAAAACACTGTCTATAGGTGTAACAGGTTTTTGGTTTAAGTGTGCGAACAGTAATAAATTCTTGAAAAACCGTGTTTAAGGTAATATTTTTTACCCGTTCCAGAACTTTTTGCGCATTGGGATTGATGCCAACCGCGATATCCGCCAGTAGTTTTTTGGCGATGATGCGCGCTTGTTCGGCAGTAAAAACCGTTTGTTTACCAATAGTCACGCGACAGGCTCTGCCCCTGATGCTGTTTTCGACAATATAGGTTTTTGAGCCTTTGGTAACGCGCAATCCAAAGCCCTTAAGTTCGGTATCGCGATAAAAAACTTGTCCTACATCAGGATAGGGCAGTTTTTCTACGCTGGTTTTAGTGAGTTTGAGAAGGTTTTGAGCGCGCATAAAGAAGGGGGGTGCGAATATAATTCGCACCAATTCACTGTTTATAAACGATTTAAGCCGTTTAAGGCAGCAACGCGATAGGCTTCTGCCATGGTGGGATAATTGAAGGTGGTATTGGCGAAATAGAGTACGGTATTGGCCTCACCTTTTTGTGCCATGATGGCTTGACCGATATGTATAATTTCTGAGGCTTCTGCACCAAAACAGTGTATGCCTAAAATGGCAAGTGTTTCTCGGTGAAAGAGTATTTTTAACATGCCTACGGTTTGCCCTGTGATTTGAGCGCGTGCAAGGCTACGGAAAAAAGAGTGTCCGACTTCGTAAGGTATTTTTTCTTCAGTCAATTCTTTTTCAGTTTTGCCTACAGAGCTAATTTCAGGTGCAGTGTAGATGCCAGTGGGAATGTTGGCAACGAGATGATATTCACAGAAACCATCAACCAGTTCTGTGCCTGCAAAACGGCCTTGATCATAGGCAGCACTGGCAAGACTTGGGTGTCCAACGATGTCGCCAACGGCATAAACATGGGGTAAGTTGGTTTGGTATTTTTCATTAACATCGAGTTGTCCGCGACGATTAAGTGTGATACCCACATCTTCCAATCCCATGTTTTGGGAGTTCCCTGTGCGTCCGTTTGCCCAAAGTAGCAACTCGCTTCTAATCGCTTTACCTGATTGTAAGTGTAGTGTGACTGACTCGTTAGTCGCTTCTACGGAGGAATATTCTTCATTGTGGCGAATGATAATGCCACGTTCCCGTAGGTGATAGGCTAAAGCATCAATAATTTCATCATCTAAGAAGGCGAGTAGTTTGTCGCGTGTATTGATTAAATTGACTTTTACACCTAATCCACGGAAGATAGAGGCATATTCACAACCGATAACACCAGCCCCATAAATAGTAATTGAATCAGGTGTTTGCTTTAGTTGTAAAATGGTATCGCTGTCGCAAACTCGTGGATGGGTAAAATCGACATCGCGCGGACGATAGGGGCGTGAACCTGTTGCAATAACAAAACCATCTCCTTCGTATTGTTTGCCAATACTACCGTCATCTTCAATAACTTCTATGGTATTAGAATTGATAAAGCGTGCATGTCCATAAATAACATCGACGTGATTACGGTCATAAAAGTCTTGACGCATCCGAACTTGGCGGTCAATAACACCTGCAGCACTTTTTAATAGGTCAGGATATTGAATATTTAGGCGGTGAGAAACGTGTTCGAATAAAGGATTAGACTTAAATTCAACCAAGCGTTGCATGGCATGGCGTAGGGACTTACTAGGGATTGTTCCCCAATGGGTACAGTTGCCACCGATTTTGTGTTTTTCAATCAGTGCAACAGATTTACCCGCTTTTGCGGCTTTAATAGCAGCTCCTTCGCCACCAGGACCGCTCCCGATTACAATGACATCATAATGTTTTAAGACCATAACCATCCTTATCAGAGCTATTCAATCAAAATTACAGTATAATTAACGCCCATTTATGTATTTACAATCACTTCAGACAGTTTCAAGCTATTTTTCTGGTGAAGGTGTATGAATAGGCTTATATAAAGTTATCAGATTTTTTTATTATTGAGTTGCCTATTTTACCACTTGCGTTGAGAAAAATATTTGTTAAATAAGCCTTGTGAACCAAACTTTTTCCTTAACATACTGCCCTAACAGAAGGATAGATTCCCAATGATCCAGTCCAGCAAAATCTTGATTGTTGACGATGAATCCGTCATCCGTGAGCAATTAGAAAGTACGCTTAACGGTGAAAAATATGAAATTCAACAATTAGTCACTGGAAAAGCCTTGTTGGATTGGTTGTCTGCGCATACTGCTGATTTAATTTTGTTGGATGTGATGTTACCCGATATTGATGGTTTTTCTGTTTGCCAACGGATTCGCGAGCAGGCGGAATTACAACACATTCCTATTATTTTAATTTCTTCTTTAGAACGAAAAGAGATTCTTGCGCAGGGCTTAGAAGCTGGTGCAGATGATTTTCTCTCCAAACCGATTAATCGGATGGAACTTCGCGCGCGTGTGCGTTCTATGTTACGGATTAAACATCAGTATGATGAGTTAGCAACGATGTTAAAACTCCGTCAAGAATTGTCAAATATGGTGATTCATGACATGTCGAGTTCTATAACGTCTATTTTGTTGCACGCAACCTTAATTGGTGAGACAGCCACCGATGAAACGACGCAAACACATGTAGAGCGTATTTTAATGGCGGCGGATAGGCTGGATTCTTTTGTAAATGATATGTTGATGATGGCAAAAATGGAGGAAAACAAGCTCCTTATTCATCCAACAAGTACGAATGTCAATGAACTCGCCTTAGAAACGCAGCAGCATTTTAGTATTATTGCTGAGTCGCGTAATGTCCAATTATCTTTAGCATTGCCTGATAAACCCATAAAGTTCTTTTTAGATAGCCATTTATTCCGTCGTGTTATGGATAACTTAATGGCAAATGCCATTCAATATTCGCCTGCACATTCAACGGTTACTTTGCGCATAACAACCTTTATGGATGAAAATACTTGTGACCATTTACGCATGGAAATCATAGATGAGGGAACGGGCATTCCTGAAGAATACCGAGAACGCGTATTTGAAAAATTTGAAGTAGTTGATTTAAAGAAAAAAGGTATCTCACAAATTGGCTTAGGGCTGGCTTTTTGTAAAATGGTGATTACTGCCCATCAAGGTAAAATTTTTGTTACCCCAAATCAGCCACAAGGCTCTATTTTCACAGTGGAAATTTAATTTCCCCCTGCATACGTATAAACTAAATCATGGAATACCCCATTGATGAACTGCACACCCCTGCTGATTTTATCCGCTGGAGTGCTAGCCGTTTTAATGAAGCACAGCTCTATTTTGGGCATGGCACAGACAACGCGATTGATGAAGCCGTTTGGCTGGTCATGCACACCCTCCATTTACCGAATAATGTTCCCGCCTTTTTATGGGAGTCGCGCCTGACTTACGCAGAGAAACAGGCGTTGTTTACCATCATAGAAAAACGCATAGGGCAACGTATTCCCGCTGCTTATCTAACGGGGATTGCATGGTTTGCAGGTTTACAATTTAAAGTAAATCCGCATGTTTTAATTCCGCGTTCTCCCATTGCGGAGTTGATACTAAAGCATTATGAACCATGGGTTAATCCCGAGAAGATTTATCGCGTATTAGATTTATGCACAGGCAGTGGTTGTATTGCCATTGCAACCGCATTACTAGCGTTCCCTGATGCAGAAGTTGATGCTGTAGATATTTCTCCTGAGGCGTTAGCTATTGCGCAAGCGAATATAGATGGTTATGACATACAAGACCGTGTTTATACGGTGCAATCAGATTTATTTAGCAGTTTAAAAGGTATTCGTTATAACCTCATCGTCTCTAATCCGCCCTATGTAGATAGGGATGAACTCGCTACTATGCCCGCCGAATATCACCATGAGCCACGTTTAGGCTTAGAAGCGGGTGCGGACGGGCTGCTATTTGCAAAACGTATTTTGCGGGAAGCCTTAGATTATCTAACGCCTGATGGTGTGTTGATTGTCGAAGTCGGTGTGAGCCAATATGCACTGATGGAAGCCTACCCCAGTGTGCCATTTATGTGGTTAGCTTTTGAAGCGGGAGAAGATGGCGTTTTTCTGCTTACCGCAGAGCAATTACATGAATATGCAAATATCTTTGCGCAAGGATAAACAACTGCTTACTGCTGGACTAAACAACTAAACTCGTGCAAACTTTGCGCTTTTTGCATGACTAAAAGGAAAAATAACGCATGTCAGCCTTAATTTGTGGTTCATTTGCTTTTGATACTATTATGGTTTTTAAAGACCAATTTAAAAATCACATCCTGCCTGAAAAAGTACACATTCTAAATGTTTCCTTTTTAGTGCCTGATATGCGCCGCGAGTTTGGCGGTTGTGCAGGAAATATTGCTTATAATTTAAAGCTATTAGGCGGTGACCCGTTACCAATGGCTACTGTTGGTACAGACTTTTCTACCTATAGCCAATGGATGGATACCTGCAAGATTGCGCGTACTCATGTTAAAACCATTGAAAACAGCTACACAGGACAAGCCTTTATTACAACTGATATGGATGATAACCAAATTACTGCGTTTCATCCCGGTGCAATGAGCTATTCCCATCAAAATAAAGTCAGTGATGCGCAAGGTGTAACCATTGGGATTATCTCCCCTGATGGACGTGATGGCATGATTGAACACGCAAAACAATTTGCTGAAGCGGATATCCCTTTTATTTTTGACCCCGGTCAAGGGATGCCGATGTTTAATGGTGATGACTTGAAAAACTTCATTGAACAAGCCACATGGGTCACTGTTAATGATTATGAATGGGAACTAATGCGTGACCGTACAGGGTTAAGCCCGCAACAAGTTGCAGAACGTACCAAAGGCTTAATTGTTACCAAAGGCGGGGAAGGCTCCACTATTTACACCCAAGAAAAAACTTATCAAATTCCATGTGTTAAAGCCTCATCACTTGTTGACCCAACAGGTTGCGGCGATGCATTTCGTGGTGGATTACTTTACGGCTTAATGAACGGTATGGATTGGGAAACCACAGGGCGGATTGCTTCTTTAATTGGCACGATTAAAATTGAAAGCAATGGTACACAAAATCATCGTTTCACCCTTGATGAATTTAAACAACGATTTGCTAGTAGTTTTGGATATGAATTAGCGTTATAACTCATTGAGTCCTTAACTGTTTAAAATCCACTTGCCTCTCTATTTTAGACAGTTAGGGCATTACCCCATTATTATTTCTGTTTTATACACTTAGGAAGAGTTTGCATGAATGCACTGATTTGCGGCTTTTTTGCTTACGACACAGTGATGGTGTTCAACGAAAAATTTAAACATCACATATTGCTTAATGACATGCAGACTCTTGACGCACATTTTACTCTCCCTGATTTGCGTCGTGAGTTTAGTGGTTGCGCGGGAAATATTGCCTACAACCTGAAATTATTGGGTGAAAACCCACTTCCAATGGCAACGGTTGGCACTGATTTCGCCCCTTATGCAGAACGCCTAGACCATTTTGGCATTCAACGTGACTACATTACCGCCGTTGAACACAGCTATACGGCTCAAAGTTTTATCAGTATTGATATGGATGACAACCGCATCACTGCCTTTCATCCGGGTTCTATGACGTTTTCCAATACCAATCGGGTTTCTAAAGCTAAAGATGTCAAATTAGGCACTATCTCTTTAGACAACACGGAAGCAATGCGCATTCACGCGCTGCAATATAGTGAGGCAAACATACCATTTATTTTTGACCCCAGCACTTATATATTTGAATTTGATGGGGATGAATTACTCAAATTTATTGAACAGGCGAAATGGATTTTATTAGACGAAAAAGAATGCAAGTACATGGAGCAACAAACAGGCTTAAACCCACAACAAGTTGCACAACGGGTTGATGCGCTAATTATTATGCAAGGTTCCAACGGTGCGACAATTTATGCAGAAGGCGCGCGTTATCAAATTCCTAATCCACCTGTTAGAGCAATTAATGATGCAAATACCTGTCGTGACGCATTTTGTGCAGGGGTTTTGTACGGATTACTAAAAGAAGCCGATTGGGAAACAACGGGCAGAATTGCAGCCTTATTGTGGGCAATCAAAGTAGAACATCATGGTGCGCAAAATCATACTTTTACACCCGAAATATTTAAAGCACGCTTTAAAAAGAGTTTTGGATATGCGTTAATTATTTAACGCCTGAATAGTGTAAACCCTCCTGCATCCCGCCATCCTATCCCCACATAAATGACCCAAATTAGGATTTTATTTGTGCTAAAAATCCTAATTTAGACAATCTATTACACTATTTAATATTTTTTATAAATCGTTTATCCTTCGAATAACCTCAATCCTCGTGATGAGGAGGACAGCCAAATTATCCCGCTTGACCAACAAGAGACGGTATTTTATATAGTAACCGTATTTTAAAAAGAGGATAAGAAATGACCTATTCAATAGATTTCCGTAGAAAAGTATTAAAAGTGAAACAAGAAGAAAATCTCACCCTAGCAGCGGTAGCGAAACGCTTTCAAATAGCCATCGCAAGCGTCGTCAGGTGGAGCAAAGTATTGGAAGCCAAAGGGACACGTAACAGACCAACTAAAATAGACATGGAGGCCCTAAAACAAGATGTGGCGTTATATCCCGATGCTTACCATTATGAACGCGCGGCCCGTTTTGGGATTACGGAAGGCGGGATTCGCCATGCGTTAAAACGTCTAGGGATTAGCCGTAAAAAAAACACTCAAACATCCCAAAGCCAACCCCGAAGCACGGCAAGTCTTTCAAAACAAAATGAACCGTTATAAACAATCCGATAGGCAAATTGTTTTCATCGATGAAAGTGGTTTTGCTCATGATATGCCACGCCGTTTTGGTTATGCACCTATCGGCAAACGTTGCTCTGGCACGCAAGACTGGAATGCAAAGGGACGCACTAATGTCATCGGGGCTTTGCTCAATTTTTGTTTATTAACCGTCTCTTTAGTTTCTGGGGCGATTAATTCCGATGTCTTTTTCGCTTGGATAACCCAAGACTTACTTCCTAAACTCCCTCAGAATTCTGTGATTGTGATGGATAACGCCACTTTTCATAAACGTAGCGACATTCAGCAGGCTATTTTAGACGCTGGGCATCTCTTGGAATATTTACCCCCTTATTCGCCTGATTTAAATCCTATTGAGCATAAATGGGCTCAGGCTAAGACTCTCCGTAAACAACAACATTGTTCTATTGATGAGCTCTTTTTACTGAATTCCATTTAATCTTTTTATAGTACTGTTGCTATAGTTTTGACCATTGTTCATCGGTTAAGGCATAGCGACGACTCATTGTTTTATCCTTGTCGATATCTGGGTATATACTTATAATGTAATATTTTTTACTATTTGATGACACGCCCTAATAATTGACAAAAACATCTATTTTTCCAGCGGCGAAAATTTGAAAGTTTTGTTGGGTGTTTTTGGGTTTATTTTGTCGCGCTGAACATTAAGCTGTGCCAAACTCTTAACACAAACCCGATTGCTAAACGGCAGTCGGGATTTTTATGCAAAAATATAATTCAATTAACCGCTTAAATACCCACTTTATTATTCTTTTAGCATCAGACAAGGAAACCATAGGGCGTGTCATCAAATAGTAAAAAGTGTTATATTATAGGTATATACCCAGATATCGCCAAGGATAAAACAATGAGTCGTCGCTATGCCTTAACCGATGAACAATGGTCAAAACTAGAACCGCTACTCCCTGGGCGTAAAGGACATGTCGGGATGACGGCTAAAGATAACCGCTTGTTTATTGATGCTGTTCTATTCCGTTATCGCAGTGGCATTCCTTGGCGCGACCTCCCCGAACGCTTTGGTGATTTCCGTGTCGTCCATACCCGCTTCAGTCGTTGGTCTAAGAAAGGTGTCTGGGAACGTGTTTTCAAGATACTAAGTGCCGATGCCGATAATGAATATGCCATGATAGACAGCACAATAGTTAGAGCGCATCAACATAGTAGTGGTGGTGGCGCAGATGAAGCCATTGGACGTAGCGCAGGGGGTTTAAGTACCAAGATTAACTCCGTTGTTGACGCACTGGGCAATCCGACCCTTTTTTTTTGACTGCGGGACAGGCAAGCGACCTTGAAGGGGCTGATGCTCTTATTCCTCAGATAAAGGCAAACGCTTTATTGGCTGATAAGGCTTATGATGCTGATGAACGGGTTAGAGATGTTTTAAAACAGAAAAGCATAGAACCTGTGATTCCGTTCAGGAAAAATCGTTTAAATCCACCTGATTATGATAAAGCTCTTTATAAGGCACGTTATTTAATCGAGCATTTCTTTGGTAAATTAAAGCAATATCGTGCAATAGCTACACGATATGATAAACGCGCTAGGAATTTCTTAAGTGGGGTTTATTTGGCTTCTACCTTGATTCTTTTAGCTTGAACCTTTAACCCTTCTTATTTGATGACAGGCTCTAAGTTTAATAGAACGAGGCATTGAAAAAGGCTTGATTCGTTTTGACGAAGAGCGCGTAAATATTTTTAAAATTGGTGTTCATGTGTCCACTAGATTAAATTGCCCCGATGTCGGCTAGTATCAAATCCGCAATGCCTTGAAAAAACGCAATGAAAGCGGCGATTTCATACCCGTCAGCTTTGCCGAATTTGAAACCGCATATAAAATCCTCACTGAAAAATTGCAGCCTTTGGTGTTTGAATTGGGATTTTTGCGCGAGTAGAATCGATAAAAATGGTTTAATCTCATAAACTTTAATGGCTACTTGTTTCCACACAGGTACTTGGAATAAGGAAAAAACATGGAAAATTTAGTTAAAGGAAAATTGCAACGTTGGGATGATGAAAAAGGTTTTGGTTTTATCTTGCCTGAAGTGGGTAGCAAATTGGTTTTTATGCATGTTTCCGCTATGAAAAATAGCAGTCGTCGCCCAAAGGTGGGGGATATTGTTTCCTATGAGTTGTTTACCACACGTGATGGCAAACTACGTGCAATTAATGCGCGTATTGAAGGTGTTACCCTAAAAAATCGTAGTAAATCGTCTTGGAAAAAAACCTTTTTAATGCTACTTAAAACTGCAATTTATATTGGCTTGGCGGTTATTTTCGTAAAAATGCTACTTAATAACTTCGATCACCGTAAACAAGAAGCGATAGCGATAGATGATATGGGGTTTCAAACAGGGGCTAAGCCTAAATCAAATAATACTTATAGTTGTGATGGGAGAATCCATTGTTCTCAAATGAAATCTTGTGAAGAAGCAGTATTTTTTCTGCGAAATTGCCCTAATACACAAATGGATGGCAATAATGATGGCGTTCCTTGTGAACGGCAATTATGTGGACGATAAACGGTATGGCATGTATGGATATCGCGTTTTTTGCGTTTTAAATAATCACAACTTTGTAGAAAAAGGCGGACAAAGAGATGCAGAAGCAGATGAATTTCCTAGTGTTTTTATTACAGAAGTAACAAGATTTCTCATTTTTTAAAATCGCTATAAAACCGTTTTATTTTTTTAACCCCCGCAAAATCTCCTCAATCACTAACCAGTCAGGTTTTTCTCCTTCTTGGGCGATTAATTCAATACGGCTGTCGTGTTGCATGGTTAATAAACGCATTTCTAGCCCTGTATTTGCACGATTGAATAATTGCCATTCTGCTTCAGTAATCCGAAAAATGCCTTTTGCACGTTCAATCATAGAAAAAGCAGGGTGTTTAGATAATTGGCTGAAGAGTTTTGTTAGTTTTTCTTCAGAAAAATAGTCGTTTATAGGAAATATCCAGCCACAGGCGACGCGGTTAAAGCCTTCGCTTTCATAACGGCGTAACGTATCGGTTGGCGGTAGTTCTTTGGGAAATAAAGTGATAATAGGCGTTGTTGTCTGAGGTGGTATGTGATTGTGTGTATCGTGAGGAGTGAGCGGAATATCGCGGTGATGGGGGCGTATGAGCCAATCTAGGGTTAATTGGGCTTGTTCGGTTTTAACGATGAGGCTTTTGGGGGGGTGTAGGGTTTGTGCAAATTGGTTGAATCGGTCTATGTCGGCAGGGCTGGCTAAGTCGCATTTATTGATGACTAGTACGTCGGCAAATTGGAGTTGGTCCCAGTAAACAGGGGAGCGGTCGAGTAGGGTTTCGTTGAATTGGCGCGGGTCAATTAGGCAGACGACGGCTTGTACTGCTAAATAGGGTTCTAACCATTCATTTTGTAAAATTTTTAGTATATTAACAGGGTTGCCAATGCCTGTGGGTTCAATGAATAGGCGTTGGGGACGAACTTCTCTTATGAGTTGTGTTAGGGCAACTTGCATGTTTACGCCAACCGTGCAGCAAACGCATCCGCCCGTCACTTCACGCACCGCAACGCCTCCATTTTGTAATATCGCGCCATCTATGCCGACTTCTCCAAATTCGTTGACTAAGACCGCCCATTTTTCTCCTGTTGTTTGGTTGGCAAGGAGGTTTAGGATGGCGGTGGTTTTGCCTGCGCCAAGAAAGCCTGTGATGAGGTGGGTAGGAATGCGAGCGGTGGTGGCGGTCATTTGTGTATGTGTGGCGGTTTAAACGGTTAAGTAGGTTTGTATGAGTTTGTCGTCTAGTTCGTCCATTTTGCCTGTGCTGACACTTTTGCCTTTGTCTAGCAGGGTGAAGTAGTGGGCGATACGACGGGCGAAAGGGAGTTTTTGTTCAACAAGGAGAACGGTGAGTTTTTCGGTTTGGTTGAGGTGTTGGATGATGTCGCCAATTTCACGAACAACGTTGGGTTGTATGCCTTCGGTTGGTTCGTCTAATACGAGTAGTTTGGGGTTTAAGGCAAGGGCACGACCAATGGCGAGTTGTTGTTGTTGTCCGCCTGATAGGTCTCCCCCTCGGCGTTTGAGCATTTGTTTAAGGACGGGAAAGAGTTCGAAAATGCGGTCGGGAATGATGCCTTGTGTTTCGGGGCGGGTGAGTAGGCCTATTTTAAGGTTTTCTTCGACGGTGAGTTGGGGGAATATTTCGCGTCCTTGTGGGACGTAGCCAATCCCTGAGAGGGCGCGCGTTTCGGGGGATTTTTTGCGTAATTCGTTGCCTTCAAAAAGTATTTCGCCTGATTTTGCGGGGAGGAGTCCCATCATGGTTTTGAGTAGGGTGGTTTTTCCCATGCCGTTGCGTCCCATTAAGCAGGTGCATGAGCCTGTTGGAACAGTTAGGGATACATCCCAAAGGGTGTGGCTTTCGCCATAAAATTGGTTTAGGTTGCGGATGTCGAGCATGAATGCGTTCCTATGATGTATTGCTTAAAGTAGGTACAAATGGATTTGCACCGTGAGCTTGCAACGACGCTAAATCAGGTGAGGAAATTCGCGTTTGTATAATTGGCTATATAGTGTTGATAATAAATAGTTTATGTTGTGAGAAAGAGTGGTTAGAGAGGATTTTATCTTTTATCAAGATGAATCTCTCTCTATCCCTCTTTAAGTGGGTAACATCAAGAAATTATTATGTTTGCCCACTTGTTGGTTATTTAGGGTCTCAGATAGACGTAACCCATTTGTTCTAAACGCGCAATTTCTGCGACTCCGCTAGGAACAATATCTTCTTTTTGTACGTCAAATAAGTCTCGTTGGTAATCTAATTTATGTCCTTCTAAGGTTTTTTGACAAATTTGGAATTTCACCTGATTGGCTTTCAAACCGAGTATGCGATTTTGTAAGTCAAGATTTTTTACCGCATCTTGTACAACTGCAATGCCATCACCATGTATTACAACAATAATGTCGGCATTTTCAACGCCTACGGCATCTAGGTGGTTTTGGATATTCCGCAATGCAGCAAGATATACTTTAGAATCAGCAACATTAAAGTGATATACTACTTTTTGTTTACCATAACGTTCTGTTTCCGCTGCGTGAGCAAAGGATGTGCCGAATAGTAAACAGGCGAGTGTCAACCAAGTAAGCATTGTTTGCATGTTTTTACCTCCAGTAGAGTGGGTTGTTGAAAAAACTTGTATAAATTTTATAGCGTAAAAATTAAATATGGTGTAATATATTGATACTAATAGATTATTAATGGTATAATACTTGCATAAAATCAGTCGTCAAAATGAGGGTTCAATTCAGGGTAACGGAAACCTTCACGTTCTCGCCAATAATAATATTGAGAACACATTTATAACTAAAAGTAACACAAAAATAAGGTTCAATTCAGGGTAACTATAACACCTTACGGCATTCCCACCCTTGTTGGATGGGAATTGCTCGTTTTTATTAGGTTATTCTTTTACGTATTGTCGCAAAATGGTTTCTGCTGTTTGTCGGTCTGGAACGAGTGTTTTTTGTCCCATAAAGCTCGCGAGAGTTTCTTTTGTATCGGTATTCTTTACGGTTAAAAACCAGTTTTCTAGTAAACTTTCCCGTTCCATCTGCACTTCAAACCGTTGTCCTTGTAAGTTGAAATGAAAAAAGAAAACCTCGTTCATGAATTTGAGCGTCATATTTCTACCTTAAAAAATGGTTTAGGGTTGTGGATGAAAAGCAAGACGGCAAAAGTTTATAGTTTTTGTAGGCGTTTTAGAAATACTTGCATTTCTTTCATGGTTTGTTTGTCGCCTTTTTGTTCTGCAACGGTAATACCTGTTGTGTAAGCTTGTATGGCTTCTTCAATTTGTTGGTTTTCCGCAAGTGCTTTGCCGTATCCTTTCCACGCTGCTGAATAGCTTGGGTCTAGCTGTGTTGCTTGGGCATAGTGTATTAATGCAATTTCTACTTGTTGTTTTTGTAGATAGGCATTACCCAAACTAAGACGTAATAAGGCGTTATCTTGCCCTTTTGCTAAGAGGGCTTCTAATCCTGCAATGGCTTTGTCGTCCATCATTCTGCTTCCACAAAAACACGTGTGCCAACATTCACTTGGTCAAATAGTGTGATAATGTCATGATTTCGCATTCGAATACAACCACAGGAATCGGCGATGCCCATTGGTTTATCATCGGGTGTGCCATGAATATAAATGAAGCGTCTTAGGGTATCTACTTGACCATAACGATTTTTATTGGGTTCTAACCCCCCTAACCAGAGTATGCGGCTTAAAATCCAATCGCGTTGTGGATATAACTGTGCTAATTCAGGGGTATAAATTTCTCCTGTAAAGCGTCGCCCGATAAAAACGCTGTTTATTGCACAGTTAGCCCCCACTTTTGCTTTAATCACCAGCCAACCACGCGGTGTACAGCCGCTGTTACGCACTTCACCCGCCCCATTGCGCGCACTGGAAATTGAGGTTGAAAAACAACTTTCTCCTGTGTCGGTGAGGTGGTGTAGTGATTGGGTTGGTAGGTGAATATGAAGATAGCGATTAGCCATTATTTAGATATTATCGTCTAAAGATTGCAAATGTTGCAGGTGCTGAATATCACCCCAACGTTCTAGCATCCAGTGATTCTCTTTATACATGAAAATGTTCATGCTGGTATTAACGACTTCAAAACGGCGTGGCACATTGAAAGGAATGCCCAAGGTGTAGCGTAATAAGTTACTGACAACACCACCATGTGTCACAATCAATACTTTTTGTCCCAAATGACGGAGTGCTATGTCATTAAAAATAGCAGCACAACGGTTGTAAAATTGTCGTGTACTCTCCCCTTCGGTGATTAAAAAATCGGGGTCGTTACGGTACTCCTGTAACTCACGAGGGTATTTTGCTTCTAATTCACGCCATGTAAGACCCTGAAAAATTCCGAAATTTCTTTCTTGTAATCCACTATCAATAACAACTTCTAAGCCTTTAGGGTCAGCAATGTACTTTGCTGTTTGATAAGCGCGACTTAAATCACTGCTATAAATTGTTTGGAAAGGATGCTTTAAAAGATGGGTTGCTAAAGCATTCGCTTGGGCAATACCTATATCCGTTAGCCCGCTTTCTAACGTGCCTTGAATTCTGCCTGCGATATTCCAAAATGTTTCACCGTGTCGGATGACATAGAGTTGAGTTGTTTGCATCATTAAATTCGTGTTCAATTTTTTTAAGGGAATGGAATATTACTAGAATGATTGCTTAATGTATCTATATTCGTGACGGAATGCATTCACTCAATAGGCTATCACTAGATAGTTGTGAATGCGTTCTTAGCATTTTACACAAAGCAACTTTGAATTTTACTTTTGATGCTTTATGCTTAAAATCCATTTTTCACACTGCCTCTTTTTATGCAAAAATCCCGACACGAAATTATTTTTGGTATTCATGCGGTACAAGCTGTTTTACAAACAGATGCAAGCCGTATTTTAGAAGTTTGGATACAAGAAGGCAGACATGATGCCCGCATGGAGGCTTTGTTGACGCAAGTACGGCAACAAGGATTAACCTTGCAAACGGTTTCTAAAAAGACATTAGATAAGCAAGTTGATGAAGGAAGTAATCATCAGGGCATCATTGCACGTTGCAAAGCACAAGCTATGCAAACCCAAGATAATTTAGAAGAATTACTCGCACAATTAGACACACCACCTTTTTTACTGATTTTAGATACAGTACAAGACCCACATAATTTAGGTGCGTGTTTACGCACGGCTGATGCGGCAGGTGTACATGCGGTTATTGTCCCTAAAGATAAAGCCTGCGGCTTATCGCCCGTTGTACGTAAAGTTGCATCGGGCGGGGCAGAAAATGTGCCGTTGATTCAAGTAACAAACCTTGCAACAACCGTGCGTTGGTTAAAAGAACAAGGCGTGTGGATTATTGGCACGGCTGGAGAAAGCAAACAATCTCTATTTGCGACAGAACTAACAGGTGCATTAGCCATTGTGCTGGGTGCAGAAGGGACAGGATTACGGCGTTTAACCCAAGAACTTTGCGACACACTAGTCAACATCCCCATGTTTGGGCATGTTGAAAGTTTGAATGTTTCCGTTGCGACGGGGGTCTGTCTCTATGAAGCCGTGCGCCAACGGACACGCTAAGTTTTCGCACCTGCTTTCGTATCTAGGGTTAAAATCTCAATCGAAACACCTGCATCTTTATCAGATAAAACTTTCGTTTTCTTTACATTCAGTGACATCACACAAGAATGTCCACCTGCAACCTCACTGAATACGGTACTATTCAACGAATCCATCACCCGTCCGATTAAACCTTCTAAATCAGGCCCATAAGGAAAGCGGGTTGGAAATTTATCAGCGGGCAAAAGAAAATTGAGTTTTAAAACACAGACACCCTTAATTTTTGGTAAGTTTTTGGTTTGTTCAATAATGGCATTTTGCCAGTTTCTCAACAGTAACTGTCCAATTTCGTCTTTTGTTTTACCGTAAGGAACACCAATCACTCTTTGTGAAATACGTTGCATTGTTGTTTATCTTTGTCGTTTAAACATGACATGATGTGACTAATAATTATGATTAAATACTAGCAGTATATGCAGCAATCTTGCCATACATAACGAATATTATGCTACCTATTCTCAATAAGCGAATATTTATTTAGTAACTTAATTAAGACGTTCTGGCAAGATTTAAAAAGCAGAATATCGTTATGTGTTTAAGCGGTATGCGCGAATATCACGCGCTATTTTGATTCTATAAAAAATGCACAACAGGTTATAGTCTTTTATGTCTAATAGCATTCCTAAAGTTGGTTTTATTTCCTTAGGCTGTCCTAAAGCTACCGTCGATTCAGAACGCATTCTGACGCAACTTCGCGCCGAAGGGTATTTAATCACACCTAGCTATGAAGATGCGGATGTTGTTGTTGTCAATACCTGTGGTTTTATTGACGAAGCGGTACAAGAATCGCTAGAGGTGATTGGTGAAGCACTGAGTGAAAATGGGCACGTGATAGTCACAGGGTGTTTAGGTGCAAAAGGAGACATTGTTAAACAAGTGCATCCCGCTGTGTTAGCCGTTACAGGACCAAATTCACTGCCTGAAGTTATCAGCTCGATTCACGCCATTTTACCGCCCCAACATGACCCATACATGGATTTAGTTCCCCCCGGTGGAATTAAATTAACCCCCCGTCACTACGCCTACATCAAAATTGCCGAAGGTTGCAATCAACACTGTAGCTTCTGCATCATCCCCAGTATGCGCGGTAAATTAGTCAGCCGTCCGATTGGCGATATTCTGGACGAAGCCGAAAAATTGGTCAGTGCAGGCGTACAAGAACTGCTAATCGTCTCACAAGACACAGCGGCTTATGGGGTAGATACCAAATATAAACTGGATTTTTGGCAAGGGAGACCCCTTAAAACCCAAATTCACGAACTGACCAAAGCACTCAGCACACTAGGTGTCTGGGTACGATTACATTATATTTATCCCTACCCTCATATTGACACCCTTGTAGAACAAATGGCAGAAGGGCTAGTGCTACCCTATTTAGACGTGCCACTGCAACACGGTAATCCACGAATTCTTAAAGCCATGCGCCGTCCAGCCGATGCCGAAAATATGTTACAACGGATTGAAAAATGGCGAAACATCTGTCCAGATATTACATTACGTAGCACTTTTATTGTCGGTTTTCCGGGGGAAACAGAAGCCGAATTTGAACAACTTTTAGACTTTATCCGTGAGGCTCGTTTAGACCGCGTAGGCGCATTTACCTATTCCCCTGTGGAAGGGGCAAGCGCAAACAACCTGCCCAATCCTGTACCTGATGAAGTTAAAGAAGAGCGTATCGCCCGTTTTATGGCAATGCAAAGTGAAATCAGCGCGGATAAACTGCAAGACAAAATCGGACAAACCCTTACCGTTATGATTGACGAAGTCACCTCAGAAGGCATTTATGCGCGCACCAGTGCAGATGCGCCCGAGATTGACGGAATGGTCATACTCTCACCCGATGAGGACGACGAATTAAGCATTATTCCGGGTGATTTATGGGAAGTGACCATCATAGATGCAGATGAGCATGATTTATATGCAGAATTTGTACTTAATGAAAATGATTAATAAATACTTTTCCTAATTGCAAATTATCTAAGTCAGAATGTCCAGACCTACAAAGATTAACCTTATGATAGTTTTGTATTTGTAAAAGTAACACGGATACCATCGCATAGAGCGGTGGTATCCACTATTCATCTTTATTTTTGAGCAAGTTATTAAAAACTATCTGAATCAGGATTTTCAGAATTAACCGAATTGAAAAGCATCATTTTTCTTGTCGTCTAAGAAGAGATATTCCAAATTATCCTAATTAACCTGAGTTCGGGATAAGAAATAGGGAAAAATTAATAAATTTAATTGGTTTATCTCGTTCCCACGCTCCAGCGTGGGAATGCAGATTGCGTAGCTCTAGCGGCGCGTTTGCTTAGGCTGGTTAAACATTGAGGCGGATTTAACTCAATGGTTTTTATCTTAAATAAGTGATTAAAGTCCTCGCCGCTGGAGCGACGCGGTAGGCATTCCCACGCTGGAGCGTGGGAACGAGAATTTCTTATCCCGAACTCAGGTTAATTAGACTTTTTACCCCAAAAAAAATACACAATCCACGCAATAACCGCACATCCTAACGCAATAACTAACCAGCGGTCGCCCGTCATACCGCACCTCCCGTAGGTTTAAAGTAGCGCAAGCGGTTTGCATTTGTTACCACCGTAACAGAACTCGCTGCCATGGCTGCTCCCGCTAGCATCGGTGACAGCAAAACACCAAACAGCGGATATAAAACCCCCATCGCAATAGGAATACCTAACACATTGTAAAAAAATGCACCCACAAGATTCTGTTTAATGTTTTGCAAAGTTGCGCGACTGATTTGCATCGCAGTTGCTACGCTCGTGAGTTTGCCTTGAATGAGCGTAATATCGCTAGATTCTATCGCCACATCAGTTCCTGTTCCTATCGCAATGCCAACATCTGCTTGTGCTAAAGCGGGCGCGTCGTTGATTCCATCACCAACCATCGCAACAATACGCCCTTGTGCTTGTAATTGCTTTACTTTATTTGCTTTATCCGCAGGTAAAACGTCAGCCAGTACTTCATGAATACCAATTTGTTCTGCAATCGTCTGTGCAGTGCGTTGATTATCACCCGTCATCATAACCACACTTAAACCCATTTGTTGTAAGGTTTGAATTGCGTGGGCAGAATCGGGTTTGAGTGGGTCGGCAATTGCAATAATTCCTAACAGTTGTCCCGCAACGGCAAGAAATACAGGAGTTTTACCTGCTTGAGCCAGTTGTGTCGCTTGTGTGCTGAGTGCAGTAATGTCAATTTGTTGGTCTTGTAGTAATTTTGCATTTCCTAACAACACGGCATTATTTGCAATTTTGCCTTGTACTCCATGCCCTGCCAACGCGAGAAAATCTGTTGCTTCTTCAAAGTTTATACCCTGTGCCGCTTGTACAATGGCTGTTCCTAAAGGATGTTCGGAATGGCGTTCTAAACTTGCCGCGTAAAATAATATTTTTTCTTTGTTTGTGGTGGGTAGGGGAATCACATCCGTGACGGTTGGCTTGCCTGCGGTAATCGTACCTGTTTTATCAAAGACGATGGTATTGATTTTCTGGACTTGTTGTAGGGCATCGCTGGCACGTATGAGAATGCCATATTCTGCTGCTTTGCCAATACCAACAGTGATAGAGGTTGGCGTAGCCAAGCCTAATGCGCAAGGGCAGGCAATAACAAGGGTTGTGATTAAGGCTATTGTGGCATACACCACTCGTGGTTCAGGCCCTATAACGTACCAAACCATAAATGCCAATACAGCTAAAATCATTACCGTTGGCACAAAATAGCTGGCAACTTTATCAACTAAACGTTGTATCGGTGCTTTAGAACTTTGTGCAGTTTGTACCATGCGAATAATATTTGCTAATACAGTATCTTGTCCTACTTTACGCGCTCGTAAGCGAAAGCTGCCGGTTTTATTTAAGGTCGCGCCAATCACTTCGTCCCCATTTTGTTTTTCAACAGGCATCGCTTCCCCTGTGAGCATGGATTCATCAATGGTGCTATTGCCTGAGATAATTACGCCATCTACAGGAATTTTTTCACCGGGGCGCACCAGAACGATGTCTCCTACTTGTACGGCTTCAATGGGAATATCTATTTCTTGTTCATCGCGCAACACTCGTGCTGTTTTTGCTTGTAGCCCTATGAGTTTGCGAATGGCTTCTGATGTTTTGCCTTTTGCCTTAATTTCTAGGGCATTTCCTAATAAAACCAGTGTGACAACAACCGCGATAACTTCCCAAAATACTTCTGCTGCATGGTGAGGAAACCATGTCGGAAATAATACGGCTATGCTGGAGTAGAGAAAAGCGGCTGTAATACCTAAAGAAACCAGTGTGTTCATGTTCGCCGTGCGGTGTTTAAAACTGGCCCATGCACTGGTGTAGAAATGCGCGCCCGACCAAAACATGACGGGTAAACAGAGTAAGCCTAGAAAGCCCCATAACCACCGCCGTTCTTCCGTTCCCATTGCGGGTATCCAATCTAGTTGTCCAAACAACATTTCGGGATAACTAAAAAACATGACAGGAATCGCAATAATTGCAGAAAACCAGAATTTCCGCATTAAGGCTTGGTATTCAAGTGTATGTTCTTGTAGCTGTTGTTCTGTACGTATGGCTTGCGATTCAGCTTTAATAATTTTTGCTTCATAGCCATGTGATTGTATAGCTAAGCGTAATTTTTCAAGGTCAAGTTGTGGGACATAGCTGATTTCTGCCTCTCCTGCTAGTAAATTAACATTTGTAGATACAATACCTTGCTGTTGTGAAATGATGCTTTCAACCGTTGCAACGCAAGAGGCGCACATCATACCCTTGATAGCAAGGCGGGAGGTGAGGGGGGGGCTATCTGTAGTCATAATAGTTATCTTTGTATGTTTTAGCGTAATTTTTGTTTTTAGCAGGGATAGTTGCTTGTCTTTGCTAAAAAATGGGGCGAGTCAATTATTTCAGGAATTATTGGGGTAGTTAGACTGATCAGATTAAACACGGATGAAGGATTTAAAATGCTGATACATAGAGTATTCGCGTTTTAAAAAAGGCAGCTTTTTGTATAAACTATTAATTAGTTGTGGAAAATCTTATTTTTAACAATGATGTTGAATAAAATGGTAAAGAGATAATTTTTTCTCTTTACCTACCTATTATTTATCTAAGTCCTACCAGTCCAATAACACCTACAATAATCAGGTAAATAGCCACTACATAATTGAGTAGCTTTGGTTGCAATAAAATTAAAATACCTGCAACCAATGAGACAATCGCATTAATATCAACATGAAGATTCATCAGATTATTCCTTCCAGTCATTGTTTATTTTATCTGCCATGTGATTTCTACTCACAGCAGAGCCTACCCGTACCAACATAATAAAACGATATTTGTAACGTTAGCAGTTATTGCATTAATAGATAAAAATATCAATATTTACCGAAAAATTAAAATATCCCTCATGGTAACGCAGATTAAACACTCTTTGATGAGATAAATTGGAGAGCTTGCTTTTTATTTCCTAGTAATTTTATCAGTTAATTAATTATTAACATGGATTAATTGTCACTGGATTTTTTTACCGATACCAAAAAAGTTTTATACTTAAAAACACGTAAAAAGTATAAAATACATTGTGAGAAACAAAGGGGGATAGGTCTTGTGGTATCGCAACAGATTTGTGGACGATTTGTTTATCCTCAATAATTGAGCAAACACCTGCAATAATCATTTGGTTAATATAATTAACGCTGTTTTCATGACCTGATAGAATTTATGAGTATGCTTGTGTATGCGTATGCCGTAAAATTATCATGTACTCACTTATTTGTTTTGATGGATATCCTAAACAATGGGTGAAGAAGTCTTGATTTTTTAATGTTGTACTTGTTAGCACGATTTTGCGGGGAGATGGATTTCGAGTCGAGTATCGCAGACTAATAAAACCTTTATTTCAAGTCTTTTGCCTATCTTTAAGAAATAAGCAGACAGCCAGTAATGGTTTTTTGTAGGTGACTTGTTCTAGTTGCTTAAATCAAAGTTTTTTCAGTTAAAAACCACAGATAATTCTAATCATTTATTTTTTAGTTGGTAGCGTTCTTCATCAAGTTGAGGACTAAATCAAATAAAAAAAGGTTTGGTATTATCATTATTTTTTATTTTGCTACATAGGGAGACATTTATGGCGGAAGCTACTCTTTCTGCTAATGTGGCTGTGGGTCAAGAAGAGACCTACAACTACAAAGTCATCAAGCAGTTCGCTATTATGACGGTGGTTTGGGGGATTGTGGGCTTTTCCGTGGGTGTGTTGATTGCAGCGCAATTAGCATGGCCTTGGTTAAACTTTGACATTCCTTATCTCACGTTCAGTCGTTTACGTCCATTACATACCAATGCAGTTATTTTTGCTTTTGGTGGATGTGCATTGTTTGCAACCTCTTACTATGTTGTTCAACGCACCTGTCATGCACGTTTATTCTCAGATAAGTTAGCCGCATTTACCTTCTGGGGTTGGCAAGCGGTTATCGTCTTAGCAGCCATTACTTTACCGCTTGGTATCACGCAAAGTAAGGAATATGCTGAATTAGAATGGCCTATTGATATTTTAATTGCCGTCGTGTGGGTTTCTTATGCAGTCGTGTTTTTTGGTACGATTATAAAACGGAAAGTCCCTCATATTTACGTTGCAAACTGGTTCTATGCCTCCTTTATTATTACCGTTGCAATGTTACATATTATCAACAGTGCTGCCGTCCCTGTTAATTTCTTGGGCTGGAAATCTTATTCAGCTTACGCGGGTGTACAAGATGCGATGGTGCAATGGTGGTATGGTCATAATGCTGTCGGCTTCTTCTTAACCGCTGGCTTTTTGGGCATGATGTATTATTTTGTGCCTAAGCAAGCAGGTCGTCCTGTTTATTCCTATCGTTTATCCATTGTCCACTTTTGGGCATTGATTTTCGTTTATATTTGGGCAGGTCCTCACCATTTACACTACACCGCTTTACCTGATTGGACACAGTCATTAGGAATGGTAATGTCCTTAATCTTATTAGCACCTTCTTGGGGCGGTATGATTAACGGTATCATGACCTTATCAGGTGCATGGCATAAATTACGAACGGACCCTATTTTACGTTTCCTCGTCGTTTCTCTGTCTTTCTATGGCATGTCCACTTTTGAAGGTCCTATGATGGCTATCAAGACAGTAAACGCACTGTCTCACTATACCGATTGGACAATTGGTCACGTGCATTCTGGTGCATTGGGCTGGGTTGCGTTTGTCAGTATGGGTAGCTTGTATTACATGATTCCTCGCTTATTTGGTCGTCCTTTATACAGCCTGAAACTGGTTGAAGTGCATTTCTGGATATCTACCATTGGTATCGTGTTATACATTTCTGCAATGTGGGTTGCGGGTATTATGCAAGGTCTGATGTGGCGTGCTACAAATGCTGATGGCACATTAACTTATAGCTTTGTTGAGTCTGTTGCTGCTATGCACCCCTTCTATATAACTCGTTTTGTTGGCGGTGTCTTCTTCCTGTTAGGTGCCTTAGTGATGGCATTCAACGTTTACAAAACCGTCACGAGTAAAAGCACTGAAAATGTGGAAGCCAATGATATGATTCCCGCCCCAGTGTTGGCTCATTAAGGAGAATGCCAAAATGTCAACAGCACATGGAAAAGTTGAGAAAAACATTGGCTTTATGATTATCCTCATCATCCTCTTTGTCAGTGTGGGTGGTTTAGTCCAGATCGTACCGTTGTTTTACATGCAATCAACAACACAACCTGTTGAAGGATTAAAGCCTTATGACGCTTTATCCTTAGCAGGACGAGATGTTTATGTTCGTGAAGGATGCTATTTGTGCCACTCACAAATGATTCGTCCTTTCCGTGCAGAAACAGAGCGTTATGGACATTACTCTGTAGCTGGCGAGTTTGTTTATGACCGTCCTTTCCAATGGGGTTCTAAACGCACAGGTCCTGATTTACACCGTGTGGGTGGACGTTACAGTGACGATTGGCATCGTTTACATCTGCTTAATCCTCGTATGGTTGTCCCTGAATCCATCATGCCCGGATATCCTTGGTTAGCAGAAAATACAGTGGACGGTGCAACGGTACAAGAACGGATGCAAATGCTAAAAAATACCTATGGTCATCCATATACAGACGAAGAAATTGCCAAAGCACCTGAAACGGTAGCAGGCAAAACTGAAATGGATGCCGTCATTTCCTATTTGCAAGGGTTGGGCAAAACAATCCAAACCCGGAGGTAGGTCGTGAACTTATTAGCATTAGTTCAATCTATTTGGACTGTTGTTGTCATGGTGGTTTTTTTAAGCATTGTGGCATGGGCGTACAGCAAGCGGCGTAAACAAGAATTTGACGAGATTGCACGCCAACTTATCGAGGATGATGATTCCGTAGCAGCGATGGTGAAGGAGAAACGGCATGTTTGATAATAAAATGTTTTTTAGTGATTTTTGGGAATGGTTTATTATTGTTCCCACCGTAGGGGGCATTTTAATGCTGTTTGCCCTCATTATTTGGATGTCGCTGGGTATCAAACGTCCTCAAAAAGGTGAAGATGTAAAAACCATGGGACACGTGTGGGATGGGGATTTAGAAGAATTTAATAATCCTTTGCCCATGTGGTGGTTAAACATGTTTTATATCACCCTATTCTTCGGCATTATTTACTTAATTCTCTTTCCCGGTTTAGGCTCTTTTAAAGGCTACTTAGGCTGGACAGAAGTTAAGCAATATGAACAAGAAGTTGATGCGGCAAATACCCGTTTTGGTCCGTTATATGAGCAGTTTAAAACACAACCTATTCCAGAATTAATCGCCAATAAAGATGCTTTACAAATTGGTCAACGCCTATTTATTACCTACTGCACAGCCTGTCATGGGTCTGATGCGGGCGGTGGTCCGGGCTTCCCCAACTTGCGCGATACGGATTGGTTATGGGGCGGTACACCCGAAGCCATTCAAGCGACTATTACCAATGGTCGCCAAGCAATGATGCCTGATGCTAAAACCAACGGATTAAATGAACAAGACATTAAAAACGTCGTGCAATACGTCCGTAGCTTAAGTGGTTTACCGCATAATGCAGACGTTGCGACTGAAGGCAAAAAGAAATTTGATACCATTTGCATGGCGTGTCATGGTATGGAAGGTAAAGGCACACAGGCAATGGGCGCACCTAACTTAACCGACAATGTTTGGTTGTACGGACGTGATGAACAAACGATTGAAGAAACCGTTCGTTATGGTCGTCGTGGTAAAATGCCCGCACAATTAGACTTCTTAGGTGAGGCAAAAGTTCATTTACTCGCAACTTACATTTATAGTTTGAGTAATACGCCCAGTAAATAAGTTATTGTGTTTGTAAAACAAATTAAGGGTATGAATCCTATCAGATTCATACCCTTTTTTTATTCCGTTAAAACCATAATAGCATCCATTTCAACGCCAACACCTTTCGGAAGTGCTGAAACGCCAACAACCGCACGGGCAGGATAAGGCGTTTGAAAATATTCCGCCATCACCTCGTTAACATGAGGAAAATTATTTAAATCGGTTAAAAAAACCGTTAATTTGACAAGATTAGATAAATCTCCCCCTGCCGCTTGGGCAACTGCGCGCAAGTTTTTAAAGACCTGATGAATATGTTCCCGAATATCACCGCCGTGTATCAACATCGTTTCTGGAACAAGTGGTATTTGTCCTGATAAATACACCATATTACCGACTTTAATTGCTTGAGAATAAGTGCCTATCGCTTGTGGCGCGTGAGTGGTACTAACAACGTTATAATGCATAAAAATTCACTTCCTTTAATTAAATAGGCGAGAAAATAATGAATAATGACAACCGTGTTATTCAGGCACTACCAACGAGAAAAATACACCTACATGGAGCGCAAAATCGTGTTTTATCATAAAACCCTCTACCTACTTTTTATCTTATTATTGAGTATCAACTGCCATGCTACTGATGAACCTGAGATAAACACAGAAAATAAAATACCGCATTACGCGCCCTTGTCCATGCGTACTGATGACAGCAGTCAACGTGTCGCGCCGCAACTTGCCAAAGGCTCACATCTACAAGTTTATCTACCTAGCCTGCCTTATCTATATGTATCCCATGCTATTAACAGTGCATTATTTCGTCCTGCAAACAATGATAAAGGTTGGGAACTTGATTTAGCAACGGCTTATCATCAATTAAGCGACACGGTTTACGAATTTACCCTACGTCAAGGTGTTGTTTTTCAAGATGGTACACCATTTAATGCAGATGCGGTCCTGTTAAACATGCAATATTTCAAACAAAAACCCTTTACCTACAGCAAAATTCATAAAGTATTTGATTATGCAGAGAAGATTGACGACTATACAGTCCGATTTCATCTAACAGAAAAATATGGCGTTTTTCTGAATGATGTTATCTGGATTCAATTTTACACCCGCACTTATTTAGAAAAGTTTGGTTGGAACGGTAAACCTACTTGTCCCAATTTAGCCGAAGCAGGTGCTTACGGTTTAGGCCCTTACGTTCTCACCAAAGGCTACATCGAAGGCGACAGAAAAACACCCGTTGCTGAACTGGTTGCCAATCCACTCTATTGGGATAAACGCTATCCAAAAATTGAGAAAGTAACCATTTATACCGAATTGAATAGCCAAGCAGCAAAAGACAATGTGTTATATAAAGAAAACGCCCTAGATATTACCCCCATTGATTTTGCTCAGAAAGTGGAAACAATCCTTTCACCCTATGGCAAACTGGTTATTTCACCCGCCACCGATAACTATGCCATTCATATCAACATGCGAACAGGCAATGCTAAATTACGTGAAACGGCTGTACGTCTAGCACTCAACCAAGCCCTACACCAATACAACCTGCTGTATTTTACCTATGAAGGTGAAGGTGAATTATCACCCGTTGGTATTTCCCCCTCCTTTCCCGGTGTGCGCGAAGCCATGCAAACCATAAAACCTTTTTCCAGCCTACAAGACCCCTATGACCCAGAAAAACAAGAACAACTCAAAAAGGTTCTCAATGGACTGACCTTAAAAGTGCTAACACAAGAACGTTTTATGTTTCTCTGGCGCGGTATTGAATATCAACTTAAAAAAGTGGGCGTTACCCTAGAATTTACCACCACAAAAACCGAAACAACGATTTTTGAACAACTCCTCACAACACATGACGAAAAAAATACACAAGCATGGGATTTACTTATTTGGGGAAATGACGACTGGTTTTTCTACCACCCATGGACAGCATTTTTCACCCTACGTACCAATGATATTTGGAGTACGGTGTATGATGACCCCACCATGAACGCCCTAATAGAAGACATGTTCAAACAAACAGTTGGCGAAGCAGGTTACAACGAAAATGTTTTAAAAATCATGCAACGCGCTTACGATAACGCCTACATGCTCTTTGTACCAACGCCCAACAAAGTATTTGCTGTCAATAAAGAAGTCATTTTTACACCTTACAAAATGGCATCACTACCCTTATGGGAAATACAACTAACTACCTTACATCCCTCTATTCGTCAAGGAGAATATCCAGAGGAATTAAAAAAACCCGTAGAAATTGTGCGAAAAAACTTCTAAGCCACGATATAACAGTTATCTACTTCTATCACAGGTTCAAGACTTCTACAAAACTAGCGTAGAGATACGATTAATCGCACCTCTACTGCTATTCTTAAAAAAGAACGTATATAAAGCATAATCTACATTCATCTTAAAAATCTTTAATAAAATTTATTATGTTATGTATTTTTACCGAATACAATTTGCTAATTATTGCACCTTCACTAATAATTGTTCTATGTTCGATGTTATAAACACGGATTCACCTTTCAGCGCAACAAATACTGAAAGCTATCAACCAAGGTATCCATCATGATGCAACCCTTATCCACCACACCAGTTGAAAATATTCTCGATCCATTAGCACGTTTAAAAGCCCTTAATGCGATTGGAATAGCCTTGTCTGCTGAGAAAAATGGAACACGCTTACTAGAACGCATTCTCAAAGAAGCGAAACGGATAACTTTTGCTGATGGTGGAACACTCTATACCCGTAATGAAAATAATGGATTAGATTTTGAAATCCTACTGAATAACAGCCTAAAAGTACAAAAAGGAGGAACGAGTGGCGACCCCATCACCTTTCCACCACTTCCCATGTACAACGAACACGGTGAACCCAACCTACACACCGTTGCTGTCTGTGCAGCATTGCGAGGGCAAACCATTAATATTGCTGACGCTTACAGCAATCCTGACTTTGATTTTTCAGGCACACGCGCTTTTGACCAAAAAACAGGTTATCGCTCAAAATCCTTTCTAACCGTCCCAATGAAAAATAATGAAGACGAAGTGATAGGCGTACTCCAACTAATCAACGCAATTAACCCCATCAGCAAAGATATTCAAGAATTTAGTCAATTTGACCAAGAACTCGTCGAATCGCTCGCCTCACAAGCCGCTGTTGCAATGGTTAATCAACAACTCATAGAAGAACAACGCAAACTATTTGAATCTTTTATTCAACTCATTGCATCCGCAATTGACAACAAATCCCCCTACACAGGCGGACACTGTCGCCGTGTGCCTGAATTGACCATGATGTTAGCGGATGCTGTTGCAAACACGGAGACAGGCACACTAAAACACTTTCAAATGACAGAAGAAGACCGTTATGAACTCTACGTTGCAGGCTGGTTGCACGACTGTGGCAAAGTCACAACACCTGAATATGTCGTAGATAAAGCAACAAAACTACAAACTATTTTTGACCGTATTCACCTTATTGATGCACGATTTGAAGTATTAAAACGCGACGCAGAAATTAAATTACTACGCGACCATATTGCCAATCAAACCACCGATATATCCCAACTAGATAAAAAATTAGACGAACAAAAACAGCAGCTTAATCAAGAAAAAACTTTTATACAACAATGCAATATTGGTGGCGAATTTATGGACGATGCCCATAAAAACCGTGTACGACAAATTGCGGAACACCACTGGATTAATCCTGATGGACAAACACAACCGCTATTAACGGAAGAAGAAATCTATAATTTAATGATTAGTCGGGGAACGTTGACAACCGAAGAAAGGCAAGTTATTAATAACCATATCGTTGCAACCATTAGCATGTTAGAACAACTCCCCTATCCCAAACATTTACGCCGTGTTCCCGAATTTGCAGGTGGACATCATGAACGGATGGACGGCAAAGGCTACCCAAAAGGGCTTACCCGCGAACAAATGTCAATACAAGCCCGTATTATGGGCATTGCGGATATTTTTGAAGCCCTAACAGCCGGTGATAGACCTTACAAAAAAGCCATGCCTTTATCTAAAGCCCTCACAATCTTAGGAAATATGAAACTAGATAACCATATAGACCCTGATTTATTTGACATATTCATGCACAACAAAATTTACATGCAATATGCCGAAAAATTTTTACCGCCCGAACAAATAGACACCATTGATTTAAATAAAATTCCGGGTTATGTCCCCCAACCAGAACACAGCCTAACCAAATGATACCCCTCCAAAACTGGCTATTTCCAAAACAACATCGACGTTTTAACGGTTTACGGTGGGCAAGAATTATCTTACGAACATTACATATTATTGGCGTGGTTGGACTGGGGGGCGGTATTTTATTTCACCTACCAGAAAATACATGGTATCCCTATTTACTGCTCACCAGTTTTACAGGTATCTGCCTTATTCTACTAGAACTTTGGACAAATGCTGTCTGGTTATTTCAATTAGGCGGCTTGGCTATTTTGAGTAAATTAGGTCTCTTTTTCCTACTGCTACACTTTCACTATTACGAACAATTTTTACTCATTAGCATATTAATAATATCTGGGATTATCTCCCACGCACCCGCTATTGTTCGCCACTATTCCCTCTGGCACGGTAAACCCATAGATTACTTACCCATCCATGATGAAAAATCACTCGTACCAGATAAGAAAGGATAAACCCGCATAAAGTGCCTATTTTCACACGGTTACACACGCCATACCTGCTCAAAAAATATAATGAATGAGATAAAATATTATGTTACGCACGCTACTTATAACCATGCTTCTCCTCGCACAACCCCTATTTGCAGAAACGAATTGTCACTGCCCACAAGGAGAAAATGTTGCACTAGACCAACAATGTCCAAATCCATTCACAACAGAACAAGCACTCACAGAACTCAACCACCTTTTACCCAGTCGCGGAACGGGCAGCATAGCTGACGAATTTTACCAAGCAGAACAACAGCGCGTACAAAACGGAGTATTACAACAACTCTCCTGTGGTGAACTAGAAATACGTCGCCAACTGCTGCCTGATATTGCCAATCAAAATCACAATCGAGCAAACGTAGCCATCAAATCCCTTGAATCTTTATATCAAAGCCATAACGCACTCAGTGAAAGCGCGCAAACCACTTACCGACGCAAACATACACCCGACGTAATGATGCTTGACCGATATAACCATTTTTACGACGATTACGAGCCAACTTACGCATCACCCTATTACAACCATCACCTTGTTCCCCACCTTTACTACCGACATAAAAATATTTACTGGTCTGACAGATAACTAACCCATCTAAAATCATCACATTAATATCGTCTGTGGGTCAGGGCTAATTCTCGTTATAATATGCGTTCACACACCGCTAACGAAATAACCTGCCCTTATGTCTCGTCTATCCCCTTTACATCCCGCGCTTACAGTTAAAACAGGTCAACGTCAAGATTGGAGTGGTTTACAAGGTAGCAGCATCGGTTTAGCCATTAGCCAAGTGGCCACCGCCCACGCTCAACCGTTCATTGTTATTACCCCCGATACCCTTACCATGCAACGGCTGGTGGAAGAAATCCAATTTTACGCCCCCGCCCACCTACATCTGTTAAGCTTTCCCGATTGGGAAACCTTACCCTATGACCTATTCTCTCCCCATCAAGATATTGTTTCAGAACGACTATTAACCCTCTATCAATTGCCTGACATAGAACAAGGTGTACTAGTGTTGCCAATGACAACCCTACTCCACCGTTTACCCCCAAAAACCTATGTCCGTGCAAACAGTTTCTTACTCAAACAAGGACAACACCTCAATCAAGAAAAACTCCGCCAACAACTAGAACAAAGTGGCTATCACTATGTTTCTCAAGTTGCTGAACATGGAGAATTTACCGTGCGCGGGGGACTATGCGATTTTTTCCCCATGGGTAGCGATGAACCCTACAGACTAGAATTCTTTGGTGATGAAATTGAAACCATTCGCACTTTTGACCCCGAGACCCAACGCACGCAAAACACATTAACTGAAGTTCGCCTATTGCCCGCCCGCGAATTTCCACTAGACGATGAAGCCATCACCCGCTTCCGCACCCAATGGCGCACCCAATTTGGTGGTGACCCCACCCGCTGCCCTGTTTATAAAGACATCAGCAACCACATTGCACCTGCGGGAATAGAATACTATTTACCCTTATTTTTTAATGAAGTACATACACTGTTTGATTACTTACCCACTAATAGCATAATAATGACATTAGAAGGTGTTTTAGACACCATTAACCAATTCTGGACAGATGCACAAGGACGCTATGAACAACTCCGTCATGACATAGAACGCCCACAGCTTGCGCCTTCCCACCTATTTCTACAACTGAATGAAGTTTTTGCACACATCAAAGATTACCCATCTATTCACCTCAGCGCGACCGAACAAAATAAAGGCCTACAATTCGCCACCCAAGCCCCCCCTGCCTTACCAATAGATGCCCGTGCGCATGACCCATTGACTCCCCTCAAAAATTTCCTGCAAACATTTCATGGTAAAACCCTCATTACCGCAGAAACCACAGGGCGACGGGAATCAATGCTAGAATTATTCCGTCGTTATGCCGTAAAACCACAATTAGTAGAAAATTGGCAAGATTTCCTAAATAGTCCACACCCCCTAAACCTAACCATTGCCCCCCTCACACAAGGGCTACTACTCGCTGAAGAATCACAACCGCTCACCGTCATCAGCGAAACCCAACTATTTGGCGAGCGTGTCGCACAACGACGATTACGCAAAAAAGCCGCAACCCAACGCGATACAGATGCGATTGTCCGCAACCTCACCGAACTCACCATCGGCGCACCTGTTGTACATGAACAATACGGCGTAGGACGTTATCAAGGCTTAGTTACTTTAGACATCAGTGACATGCCTGCGGAATTTCTACATTTAGAATACGACAAACAAGAAAAACTCTACGTTCCCGTTGCACAACTACATCTAATCAGTCGATTTACAGGCACAGACCCCGAACACGCCCCCCTACACCGACTAGGCTCAGGACAATGGGAAAAAGCCCGTCGTAAAGCCGCACAACAAGTGCGTGATGTTGCCGTAGAACTCCTCGATATTTACGCAAAACGCGCAATCCGTTCAGGTCATGCCTGTAAACAAGATTTAGTTGCCTATCAAGGTTTTGCAGAAGGCTTTCCCTTTGAAGAAACGCCCGACCAGCAAGAAGCCATTGATGCTGTTTTAGCCGATATGTACGCACCAAAAGCGATGGATAGACTTGTATGTGGCGATGTCGGTTTTGGTAAAACTGAAGTAGCGATGCGAGCCGCGTTTATTGCGGTACAAGATGGATTACAAGTGGCGGTACTAGTCCCAACAACCCTACTCGCCCAACAACATTATCAAAACTTTCAAGACCGTTTTGCCGATTGGGCAGTACAAGTTGAACAACTTTCTCGCTTTCGCAACAAAAAACAACAAGAAGAAACCTTGCTAGCAGTTGCAGATGGCAAAGTCGATATCGTCATTGGCACACATAAACTACTACAAGAAAATATTAAATTCAAACAGTTAGGATTGGTTATTATCGACGAAGAACACCGTTTTGGTGTACGTCAAAAGGAAAAATTTAAAGCCCTACGTGCAGAAGTTGACGTGCTGACCCTCACCGCCACGCCAATTCCACGTTCATTAAACATGGCATTATCCAATCTGCGCGACTTATCCATTATTGCTACCCCCCCCTCACGTCGACTAACGATTAAAACCTTTGTAAAAGAATGGCATATTCCGACTTTGATTGAAGCAATTCAACGCGAATTGCGTCGTGGTGGACAAGTCTATTTTTTACACAATGACATTGATAGCATTGAAAATATGGCAAATGATATCGTCAATCTCGTGCCAGAAGCACAAGTCCGTGTTGCACACGGCAAAATGCGCGAACGGGAATTAGAACGGGTAATGCAAGACTTTTATCATCGACGCTTCAATGTATTAGTCTGTACGACAATTATTGAAACAGGTATAGACGTACCGACAGCAAACACCATCATTATCAACCGTGCAGATAAATTAGGACTTGCTCAACTGTATCAACTGCGTGGACGCGTTGGACGCTCACACCATCGCGCTTATGCGTATCTAATCGCCCCGCCCAAAAAATCCATGACACCCGATGCAGTAAAACGCTTAGATGCTATTAGCGCGTTAGAAGAGCTGGGCATGGGTTTTACCTTAGCAACCCACGATTTAGAAATTCGTGGAGCAGGAGAATTACTTGGCGATGAACAAAGCGGGCATATTCAAGAAATTGGCTATAGTCTTTATACCGAATTATTGGAGCGCGCGATTGAAGCCCTCAAAGCAGGAAAACAACCAGAATTAGAACGTCCATTAAATACAGGGACAGAAATTAATTTACACGTTTCTGCCTTGATTCCCAATGATTATTTACCCGATGTACATAGTCGTTTAATTCTGTATAAACGCATTGCCAATGCACCCAGCGCAGAAGCATTAGACGAAATTCAAGTAGAAATGATAGACCGTTTCGGATTATTGCCCGACCCCGCAAAAGCACTGTTACAAATCACAGAATTAAAACTAAAAGCGACCCCATTGGGGATTCGTAAAATCGATATAGGAACAGAAGGCGGATATTTACAATTTATCGAAAATCCACCGATAGAACCTTTACAAGTTATTCAATTAGTGCAGAAAAACCCGAAGCAATACCGAATTGATGGACAAGATAAATTACGCCTACTATGGTCTAGCCCCGATTTTATCAGCCGTTGGACTTTACTAGATAAAGTATTAACTCAATTGATAGCGTAATGGATTAATAAAAGGGGCGTTTTTAAAGGTAATTAATCCTGAAAATTTAGTAAATTCTGATTCAGTCCATTCTTTGTAATGTCGTGAGGTGGTTATGTCAGTTGAAATTATCGAGATACTCGGACGTGCTAATGAAGGAACAACAGCCCCTTTTATTTGTCGTGGCAATGATAAGCAGATTTATTTCGTAAAAGGTATGCGTGCAGGAAGACGTAGCCAAATTTGCGAGTGGATTGCAGGATGTTTGGCGCAAAAACTACAACTACCCATTGCACCATTTAACGTGGTTCATGTGCCTAGCGCGTTCTTAGAAAAAAATACATATAGAGATGTTACACAGTTAGGTATTGGTTTAGCGTTTGGATCGTTACGGCAGGAATATACTATTGAAGTTGAACCTAATCATCTTCATGAAATACCTGACACCTTACAACAAGCGATATTTGCATACGATTGGTGGATTCAAAATATGGATCGCACCTTGACCGAACAAGGAGGAAACCCCAATCTTTTATGGCGGTTAAAAGCGATAGATCCGTCTTCCACTAGATTAGTTGTAATTGATCATAACTTGGCGTTTGATAAAAATTTCTGTAAACAGGATTTTATTGAATTACATATTTTCAGAAAACAATGGGTTATATTATCTACTGATAAAGCCATACAAAAACATTATAACAGATTGTTTTTAGAGGCATTAAAAGATTGGGATGCGATTTGTAATAGTGTTCCTAATGAATGGTGGTTTATTGATATTGAACAAACTATTCCTGTCGATTTTGATTTAAACGCAATTTATGACCAACTAATACATTGTAAAAATACAGCATTTTGGGATAAATAATGGAAAAAATTCTGTGTCAATACGCCATTGTGCGTTTTATGCCCACTATAGAAACAGAAGAGTTTATTAATGTTGGTATCGTGTTATTAGCAACACAACATCATTTTTTCGGTTTTAAACTCACTAATAAACGTTATGGACGAATTACGCATTTTTTTCACAAAGAAGCACGTGATGCCTATCTTTTTGCAAAAGAAAATATCTTAGAAAAAGAATTAATTAGGATTCAAAAACTACTAGACAAGTATCAATTAGAGAACCACTCTAAAAAAGAATATAGTGATTTTGCACGAACTATCTTTAATGAATTAATTCGCCCCCGAGAAACCGCAATTCGCTTTAGTGAACAAAAAGTATTACTTAGCAATAATGTAGAGAACACACTAGAAGACTTATTTGCCTCCTACGTAAATCGCTATTTTGTGTCAAAACCCATTGCGAAGCGCATTAGTGAAAAGTGACCGTTTTTATCATTACCCTGCTAAAGCAATCAATAAGGATATAAATAAACACCATGCACTACGACATCACCCTAAAAGACTTATTTCAACAATTGCCAAAACAACTTTTTCAAACTTTATGGGGTGCATTACCTGTAGAATTATTAAACCTAGAATTTTCTCAAACAAAACAACGTCGCCCTGATATTATTGCAAAATTAGCCAATGGACAAATCCACCATTTAGAATTACAAAGTGATAATGATGCAGACATGCAATGGCGTGAATTGGAATATTACAGCTTGATATATCAGGCTTATCAAATAGAACCGATACAACAAGTATTATATGTCGGCAACAAACCCAGCCGTTTTACCACCACTATCCAACATAAACAGCTAAACTTTTCTTATCAATTAATTGATATTCGCGAGTTAGATTGTCTTAGCTTATTAGAAAGTGAAGAAATCAGCGATAACATCTTAAGTTTACTAGGTCGTTTACCAGACCGTCGTGAAGCGGTTAGACGGGTTTTAAACAAAGTTGCGGGGCTAGCAGAAAATCATCGGAATGATGTCATAACACGTCTAGCCGTTTTATCAGGACTTAGACCATTAGAACTGCCCAGTTTATTAAAAGAAGAGGTTCGTACCATGAGTATTCGCGTTAATTTAATGGAAAATCCCTTATTTAAAGAAAGCTACGAAAAGCATTTTGGAGAAGGCGTACAGCAAGGCATGGAAAAGGGCATACAACTAGGCATGGAAAAAGGCGTACAGCTAGGTATGGAAAAAGGCGTACAGCAAGGCATGGAAAAGGGCGTACAGCTAGGCATGGAACAGGGCGTACAGCTAGGCATGGAACAGGGCGTACAGCTAGGCATGGAAAAAGGCGAGCAACAAGGTATCAATAAAACAACCCAACAGATTGCTCGGCAAATGCTAGCAGAAGGGCTACCCATCACGTTAATTACCAAATTAACCCAATTGACTGCGGAAGAGATTCAGCGGTTGCATTAATTTTTCGGCATGAACAAAGTAATACGGATACCACCGCATCAACGGTGTTATCCATCTGGGTATGTCATCAAACAATAAACTAGAACTATCCCGTTTACTAAAAAAAGAGGTTCGTACCATGGGTATTCGCGTTAATTTAATGGAAAATCCCTTATTTAAAGAAATCTACGAAAAGCATTTTGAAGAGAACGTACAGCAAGGCATGGAACAGGGCATACAGCAAGGCATGGAACAGGGCATACAGCAAGGCATGGAACAGGGCATACGGCAAGGCATGGAACGGGGCATACAGCAAGGTATCAATAAAGCAACTCAACAGATTGTTCGGCAAATGCTAGCAGAAGGGCTACCCATCGCGTTAATTACCAAAGTAACCCAGTTATCGGCGGAAGAGATTCAACGGTTACATTGATAATGCCTTTTAATCCTTTTCCTATCCCATCTTTACTGTAATTTTATACAGTATTATAATAAGCTCTTCTAACTTTTTCTGACGAGCAATCTCAATGTTTTTCCGTAAACCGAAAAAGAAAATTCTACCAACTAACTTTAAATGGGTTTTAGACGGCACAGAAATTTGCTTGCAACTCCTACAAGGAGAAACCCTAATTCCCTTAGATACATGGATGCAAAAGACAGGGCAACAAACCTTTGCAGGCGTGTCATTTTTATTGGGTGAATTAGAAATTCAAGCAGATTGGGAAGATTCACAACATACTTTATTTCCATTAGATATTAATACATTAAAAACCCAAGCGGCATGGGTTGCACGTCTATCATCCTATCAAGCCACTTGGTTACAACTGCCACCACCCGCGCCGTTTATTCTGGACATAGACCATGAAGGCACATTAGACCAAGAAAAATTCCGCTTTCAATACCAATGGTTACGCGACAACGGACAACCTTTGTTAATGCCACAACAAATTGGGGCATTATTACAAGTTGGTTCAAATGTTTATCGTTTAGCTGAACCGCATTTCTCGCTAATCAATGGTATGGAAACATTTAATGCAACCCCGCCACAAGCAATGGATGAACGGTTTTTAGCATGGGGAAAACTCAGCGAATTATTGCCCGAAGATAGTGTGCAAGCAATTCAAACACAAGGCTATTTACAAAAAACCAAAATTGCTCATGCGTGCAGTTTTACCCTTGATGTTCAAGAAGAAAATGGCGAGTTTATTTTCGACCCTATCTTTGTTAAAGCCAAACCTGTAAATGACCCCAACGCGATTGATTTCAGCATTGAACCTGAAATGCTGTTACCTGAAAATTATAAAGCCACTTTTAAACAACGCTTTAGAGAAGCAATACAAGCCCGCTCACGTTATGTACTACAAGAAGGTTGGTACGTGGTGGTCGATGAACCTTTGCGCCAAGCCTTAGACGTGGTGCATCGTTTCCAAAAAACTGACCCCGCTACCCGTCGAGAATTCGCTAAAAATCCGCGTGCTTATCTACGAGGTGTTTTAGGGGACAATGTAAATGAGGATATTTTAGAAAGTTTATTTGTCGAAACCCGCGAATATTCTCAACGAGTGACCGAAATAGGCTTATGGGAAGCTAAAGTATTGCCATTAGCACAACTCGCTTCAGAAACATGGCTTCCTCCGCAAGCACAGAATGCCCGCCGTGCGCGTCCATTGTCCGAAGCGGAAACCTTAGCCCTTGAGGAATTAGCCGAAACGGAAGAAACGGATAAAAACCGCCGTATTACTTTGAAAATTGATGATAATTTACAAACACTAAATTATATCAAACAACATTGGCAAGCCCGTGAACCCGCCTTACCCTTACAAACGCCTAGCGCGCTAAAATCAACCTTAAAAGCGCATCAAGAATCAGGTTTGCAATGGATGCAAGAACATTGGAATAGTGGTAGTCCCGGTTGTTTATTAGCTGATGACATGGGGCTTGGAAAAACCTTACAATCCCTAACCTTTATGGTATGGCTGAAAGAATCCATGCGGGCAGGCTTGGCAGAAAACTTGCCGATTTTAATCGTTGCCCCCACAGGCTTATTAAAAAACTGGGAACAGGAACACCAAATTCATTTTAATATGCCTGCTTTGGGGCAATTATTGCGGGCGTATGGGCAAGATTTACGCGATTTACGCACGACTCAAGGAAGTGAATTAACCCACGGATTGCCTTTATTAGATAAAGAACGCTTGCAACAAGCTGATTGGTTATTAACCACTTACGAGACGTTACGCGATTATCAACACAGTTTTGCAGGCTTGCATTTTAGTGCGATTATTTTCGACGAAGTGCAGAAAATTAAAACGCCCGGCACATTAATGACCGAGGCGGCAAAAGCAATGCACACCGAGTTTATTCTCGCAATGACAGGTACACCGATTGAAAACCGTCTATCTGATTTGTGGTGCATTATCGATACCGTTTGCCCCGGTTATTTGGGCGATTTAAAACAATTTAGCGCGTATTATGAAAAAGACCGCGATAATATGTTTGAATTAAAAGCCTTTTTAACCCAAGACTCCAGCGAAAATACGCCGCCAATTATGTTACGACGGATGAAAGAAGACCATTTAACAGGTTTTCCCGCCTTGGAAGTGCATTTACTCCCAGAACATCAAAGTATTGGCAGTATGCCCCCACTACAGGCGGAAAGTTATGCAGGGGTTATTCGCCAACAGGTTGAAGGTGAAGCAAAAGCGGGGGCTGTGTTAGAAGCCTTGCAACAACTGCGAGGGATTTCCTTGCATCCTTATTCACCTGCGGAATGGATAAGCCTGCATGAAACAGAAAGCGTACCCGCGCCCGAAACCATTCCCGTTGAAATACCCGTTGTGGACAGTGCGGAAGTTTTACTACAACAAGATAATATGTATATTCAACAATCTGCACGATTGACAACCACGTTTACATTGTTAGATGAGATTCAAGCGCAACAAGAAAAAGTCTTAATTTTCTTAGAATCACAATACATGCAACGCTATTTAATGGGCTTGATTTATCGCCGTTATGGGATTAATCCTATGTTAATCAATGGTTCAGTGAATGGACAAAAACGTCAAGAACGGGTCAATCAATTTCAAAAAGCGCAGGGGTTTGATGTCTTTATTATTTCCCCACTGGCGGGTGGGGTGGGGTTGACTCTGACAGCGGCAAATCATGTGATTCATTTGACCCGTTGGTGGAATCCTGCGGTAGAAGACCAATGTACTTGTCGGGCGTATCGAATTGGGCAAACTAAAACGGTACATGTGTATTATCCGCTGGCAATTCATCCTGAATTTAAAGAACATAGTTTTGACTGGCGATTGCATAATTTATTGGATAATAAACGGGCATTAAGTCGGGATATGCTCTTACCACCTATCGCACAAGAAGAAGATATTCAACAACTTTATGAAGATATTGTACATGTTGTGTAATTTGTGTGGGATTTTCACAAGATTATTCTTGGGGCAATGCCAAACAAGTAAAGATTTACTGTAGGGCGCATCATTAAATAACGCGATGGGCAAGAGAAGATAGCAATATAGCGTGGTGGGCGTTGCCCACCAAAACTTGAGCGTTTACTTGGTCAAGAGGAATTTATCTTGATAATGGGTTTACCTAGCTGCCTTTTTAAAAGACGGGAATTGCTTTATCACCGCCTCTTTTTTAACCTGCTTTAGCGGGTAACGCCAAACGCCACTTGTCGCGCTGATATTTGTGTAATGACGAAAATATCAAACCACCAACAGATGGTTATCCCAATGTATTCCCTCTAATTTAACTTGTTGCTGAGTGGTTAAATCTACGGCATTTATCCATATTATCTCCCCTGTGCCTGCGGTAATTACAAATTGCTGCGTGTTCGCGTCAAATGTAATGCCCGCCGTATCAATCAAGGGAATGGTTTTTAAAAAGGTTTTATCGACCAATGACCAAAACGCAACAAAATTACCGCGTGGGCAGGTAATACCTAATATTTGACTAGGCGTTGCAATCGCAGCACTTGCGGTATAAGCCTTCATTTGTAACAAAACTTCATCAGGAATTGGCAATAAATCTAACGGACTGGCTTGCATTTGTTGGTTAAAGCCTGTCGCTGTAACACGGCTTTGATGTAATGCAACCAGTGGTAATCCATCTTCACCTTCTTCCTGTAATGCAATCGCAACTTGATGACCATTAATGGCTAAATGACGAATACTTAAAGTGGAATGCGCAAGGATTTGTTTTTCTAATAACTCGCCTGTTTGACTGTTTATATACGTTAACGACGGTGACATTGTGGGCAAGTTGAGTTTTTGCCGTCCAGATTCAGGGCGGGTTTCTATACCACCATTCGCAATGACAAGGGTTTTACCATCAGACATTAAGCATAATTCATGGGAATCTATGCCGTAAGTTTGCATCTCACTCAAGCGGTTAAATGTGAGAGCATCATAAACACCGATAATCCCCACCCCTTTTTCAAAATCATTTTCTGTTGTAAAAAAGGTTTGTCCATCGTTAGAAAAACAACCATGTCCAAAAAAGTGTCGCCTAGCTGTGCTTTGTAATATTTGAATTTTTTCGCCAGTCCGATAATTAAAAATGGTTGCTTCTGTACCGGGTCGGCGAGCGAGTAAAACCGCGATATCCGCACGTGTAGGATGAACAGCCAAGCCATGACCGCGTTGATTAACCACTAAACTAAACGTTTTTTCACCCGCTGTATTAAAACCTGCAACGCAGTGTTGTCCTGCACTATCGTCATACGCAGACAAAAATAAACCCGATGGTTTCACGGCTGCATGAACAAGAAGCGTATAGCTGGCGATAAATCCCGCAGAAAACTGTAAAAAATGCCGACGTGATAACATTTAATCCCCATCTAAACTATTGAATCCTGTTGTAATATGCAGGGCTTCTGTTAAATTCGTTTTAAATAATCTGGTTAGAATATCCAGTTCAAAAAATAAGCGTTCTACTTTTGCGCGTTCTTCACCTTTCGCGCTGAGTGCTTCAGTTAATGGCACACTAAAGGCTTGAATAGCCTGTATGGTTGCTTGAATTTCTTGTTGAATCTCAGTATCTAATTCATCTTGTTTGACTGCTTTAAGATAATCATCTAACCCATAGCCTTGTCCTGCACTATAAACTTGTTGTAAGCCTTCTAAATTGGCTTGTAAATTGGTTAATGAGGCGTGACTGCGCCAGCTTTCAGCAAAAAAGGGTTTAATCATATTGCCATTTTTTCTCCCCAATGGCGCACCTAACTTGCTGTCTTTCATGATTTCTGTCAGTTCAATCAAACTAGCAACTATATGGGTTATTGTGGGTTTTTCTGCACTTTTTGCCTGCGTTAATAAATCGTTAGCATCTTGAGCAAGGGCTGTACTGGCAATGTTGATATAGGCACACCGTTTTCCATCAGCAAACGTATTAAGCGTTTGTTCTGCGGGTTCAAATAACAAAATTTCTAGTGCCGATAAACCTAAAGCAGTACTGCCTTGTTTTTCTACTTGTGCCAAAGTGAGCGGTGTATCCGCATTGAGTAGGGTGGTTACTTTGAGTTTAACGGTATCTTTACGGTCAGGAAAAAACAGAATTTTGCTATCCATATTGTGCAATTTAACCGCACCAAATCGAATCGCTTGCGTGCGCATCCAAGCAGTTAGGGTGGCATGAAAAGCTTGTTGTGTTGCGCTGAATTGTGCGGTGTCGTTAGGCGTTGCGCAAAAGGTGGCAACTTGTTTCTGTAATAATGTCGCTTGCTCCACAAACTGCTGATAAATGGGAATAACTGCATATTGCAGTGTATCATCAATGAGTTGTGTCGGTGGTGGTGGGATTTCTGCCGCAAACGTTACGCAAGAGGACAGGCAAAGACTGAGTAAAGCAACCGTTTTTTTTAACATGCAAGTGTCCTAAATAATTATCAATATTGGTGCGAACCCAATCGCACCAACCGTAATTCTGAAATGGTTATTTACAAGGATTCTAAGAATTTAATTAAGGCTTCCCGCTCTGGTTTTGCCAGTTTTAACACGGCTTGTTTTGCCTGTTCTGCTTCGCCACCATGCCATAGAACGGCTTCCATCAAATTGCGCGCTCTACCATCGTGTAAAAATTGTGTGTGTCCATTCACCGTTTCTGTTAAGCCAATGCCCCACAAAGGTTGTGTTCGCCATTCATTGCCTGTGGCTTCAAAATCAGGACGCGCATCAGCTAAACCATCGCCCATATCATGTAAGAGAAAATCACTATACGGACGAATTGCTTGCTTAGACACTTCAGGCAACCCTGCGAATTCACCCGTTTGGAAGGTAGGCGTATGACAGCCTGTACAATTTGCGGTGTAAAACACAGCTTTCCCTTTTAATACAATGGGGTCATCAACATTACGTCGTGCAGGAACGGCTAATGTACGGGCATAAAAAGTGACAAAATCGAGTAATTCGGTACTAATTTCAGGCTCACCACCATTAGGTGCGTTTTTGCAGGCGGTTTGGCTGTCTGTGCAACTGCTGGTCGGGAATAAAACCGACGTAATGCCAATATCGCCATTAAATGCGCCTGCGGTTTGTTGGCGAATGTGTGGCATGTTCGCCTTCCAGCCAATACGCCCCATAACCGTTTGTTTTTTTTCTACATCCCAAACATGATTTGGACGACCAGAAATACCATCGCCATTTTTATCTTCGGGGTCAGCATTTGCTAAGATGCTTGCTTCAGGAATCGCATCAACTAAACCGAGACCTATCATTGGTTGAGCAACACGGGGGGAAATTAAAACTTCTTTATGTAACTCACCATATTGTAGATTTTTAATTTCATACTTAGGTTGACGTAGTGTCAGCACTTCACCATCGGCAAAAGTAATTGGTATTTCTGTATAAGTCACAGTGGGTTTTCCCTCAGCAGGAACACCTTGCACACTAAAGTTTTGTAATTGGTCGCCATACGTAGGCTCTGCAATAACACCACTTTGTTTTATCTGCGCTTTTTGCGCATCCGTTATTGCAGGCAAACTTAAACGCAATAAAATAGAGACGAAATCATCATCCGCTTTAGCAGGCGGGCTGCCACGCCCATCTTTGATATGACAGTTTTGACAGGCATTGGTAATAAATAACGCGCCTAAACCATCGCGTGCCGTTGTTGTTGACGGTGCAGTGACCCAAGGTTGACGAAAAAAAGCGTTACCAATAGAAAAATTATCCCGACGACTAATCGGCATATTTGCTGCGGGTAAGGAAAAAGCATTCACTGTTGCATTAAAAACCGTTGTCGCCCCCCCAGAAAGTGCTTCATTAGGTTCAGATTTGCTAAAATCAATTGTTGTTGCCAACGTAAAAGCAGGATTGAGTAATAGGGTTAGAAAAATCAGTTTGTTTGGAGTCATGATAGAAAGAGTAGTGTTTAATTTAAAAAACCTGACGAATTTAGATAAACACGTCAGGTTTAGGAAAACTAATGCAAATGTGCAGTACAATGATTTTTACTAAAAAACACGGTACAAATATATTTGCATAAATAATTAGAAAGTATGGTCTGCTGTATCAGGATTTAAATCTTTAATTCCTAATGCTTCTGCGACTTTTTCTAGGCTATGTGTTTGGGCGACTAAACCGTCAATTGCTGCTTTTACCAATGCGTTACCTTGAGGGTTATCTGCGGCAATCAATTGGTCAAAAGCAATTCCTTTTTTCTCCGCAGAATCAACAAGTGCTTGTAATTTAGCCTGTGTTTCTTTGAATTTTGTACTCATTTCCTTATCAAGTTTGGCATCTTTTGCAGCAACTAAATCCGCCAAACTTGCACCTGTAAGGGTTTTTCCTGTAGTGGTTTTATAAGTACCAAAATAAACATTTTGAATACCTAATCCATTATAAAAATGGGAATTATGTGTATTGTCGCTAAAACAATCGTGTTCATCTTCTGTGGAGTTAGCAATAAGCGCAACTTTCATCCGTTCCCCTGCCAATTCACCCAAAGACAAACTACCCATGCCAAACAACATGGTGCGTAATCCTGTAGTAGGGTCCGCGCTCAGTAAGGCTTTACGCGCTGCGCCATCTTTTGCCCATTGGGCAGTCATATCAGTCAATTGGCTAACTAATAATTGAGAAAGTGCAGTTAAATACGCGGCACGTCGTTGACAAGTCAGTTTTGTACCTGCTTTTGCTTTACCATTAGTGCAGGCTTCATCGGTTTGTATGTAATCGGTAAAGGGACGTTCTCCCGCGCCTTTGTCCGTCCCGTGTAAATCTTGTCCCCACAACAAAAATTCAATTGCATGGTAGCCAGTTGCAACATTGGCTTCTGAGCCACCAATTTCATTTAAACTCATGAGTAATTCAGGTGTGATTTTGCTGGTATCTATAGTTTCCGTACCAATTGTGATGGATTGGGTTGCAATAATATTTGCATTTGCGCCGACATTGCCTTGTTCAAACTGGTAGTGGGAAGTATCGACATAGTCGATTAAGCCTTCGTCTAAAGGCCATGAGTTTAAACTACCTTCCCAATCATCAATTACTTTGTTACCAAAGCGGAAAGTTTCACTTTGTTGATAAGGAACACGTGCGGCTTTCCATGCTAATTTGGCTTCGTTTAAAGTTTTTTCTGAGGGGGCTTTTAAATAGGCTGCAATTTTTTCATCTAAGATTTTCGCTGTGGTCAGCGCATCATCATAAACGGCATGAATCATATCAGTATAATGCTCGACAACCGCTTGAGGTGTGGCTTTTGCGGCAAATACCGTAGATGTTGTGAACATCATTCCTACACATAAACCAATGAAATATCTATTATCGAACATAAGACTTATCCAATTAGAGTAATAGTGATAATACTAAATGATAAGCATTCTCATTAATAATGTAAAGAAATAATGCATATTCGCTCTTTATCGCGTGGAGATAAAAAAAGACCTATTTAGGTGTATAAATTTTGATAGGTCTTGGGAATTAGGAGATTAATGAGGTGAAATATTTTATGCAAATTAATGTACTTCCACTTCCTGCCAAAATTCCGTTAGAGAGGTTGTCTGAAACAATTTTAGTGATAAGTAGGTTAATCTTTCATCACTGAGCTGTAACAATCTGGCTCTTTGCATATCTGTTAATTGACCATAATGTGCTTCTAATAGAGTTATTAACAGTTCTGCTTTGCCTTCCATCTTGCCCTCTATTTTTCCCAACACAAAAGCCTGTTGTCGTTCTTTATCCATTGCGTGTTCTAACATGGTTTTTGCCTCTAACTTGTCATGATAGATGGTTTCTAACTAAATAATCAGTAATTAATGTACTTCCACTTCCTGCCAAAATTCCGCTAGAGAGGTTGTCTGAAACAATTTTAGTGATAAGTAGGTTAATCTTTCATCACTGAGCTGTAACAATCTGGCTCTTTGCATATCTGTTAATTGACCATAATGTGCTTCTAATAGAGTTATTAACAGTTCTGCTTTGCCTTCCATCTTGCCCTCTATTTTTCCCAACACAAAAGCCTGTTGTCGTTCTTTATCCATTGCGTGTTCTAACATGGTTTTTGCCTCTAACTTGTCATGATAGATGGTTTCTAACTAAATAATCAGTAATTAATGTACTTCCACTTCCTGCCAAAATTCCGCTAGAGAGGTTGTCTGAAACAATTTTAGTGATAAGTAGGTTAATCTTTCATCACTGAGCTGTAACAATCTGGCTCTTTGCATATCTGTTAATTGACCATAATGTGCTTCTAATAAAGTTATTAACAGTTCTGCTTTGCCTTCCATTTTACCTTCCATTTTACCTTCCATCTTGCCCTCTATTTTTCCCAACACAAAAGCCTGTTGTCGTTCTTTATCCATTGCGTGTTCTAACATGGTTTTTGCCTCTAACTTGTCATGATAGATAGTTTCTAATACTTGATAATCTTCTAAATTACGTCGGTTGTGTACAACTAATTGTACAAACCAGTTGAGAAATAATGAAGCCGCTTCTTTGTCTGTTTTCTCCTCAAATAAGTTTAGAACTTGTTCTTTGAGTAGTGCCATATCTGTCGGATAGGTTTCTGCGAGAAATAGGGTTGAAACTAAGTTGCGAATTTCTAACAGCCGTTGTTGCGAATATTCATTTTCAGCAATTTTAAAATAGCGGAATTCAGGGGTATAGGCTTTTAATAAGTGCGGATGTTCCAGAATATCATGCAGATTCTCGGCGGCAGTCCAGCGTTTATCGCCACTGTAAAGGACGATAGGAAAAATGGGCGGGAGTTTTTTCTGTTTAGGGCGAGTTTCTGCGAAATCTAACCAGAAGCTACAGACGTAGTGTAGAACACGGAGAGCCATAAACCAAACGACGGAGGATTGGAATTCTAACAGGACATAAATATAGGCTTCTTGTTGTTTGAATTTAACTTTATAAATTAAGTCACTTTCAGTTTCTTTATAGTGGTCAGTAATAAAGGATTTTTCAAGGCGTTCACAGGTGTCGAAATCAATGTGTTGTACCCAAGGTTCAGGGACGAAGGATTCTAGGAGTTGGCGAAAGAAGACTTTATTGGAGAAGAGTCTTTTATAACCTTTATCGTGTAGTGTTGGCATTTTAATATAGCCATGTTGAATTGTTGTCTTGTCGTAAAAAAACCTGTCAGGTTTAGTAAACTTGACAGGTTCTAATCAGTCTTAATTAGTTGGATTTATAGATAATATCTAATTAAATCTCATTATTTAACACCCTGCTTGTCGCCGTAGGTCTAGGGTGTAAGGATAATCACTGTTTACTTCTTCTAGGGGTGGACTCATCACTTGTGGAGGGTTGCCTTCAGGATAGAAGCCTGTTAGTCCTTTAAACCATTCAGGGGCTTTAACAGGTCCTGGTGTGTGTCCAAAATCGAAGAAGCGGGCAATGCGTCTGGATTCTGCTGCGTAAGCATTAACAGGGAAATCCGTGCTGTTATTGCCACCGGGATGGGAGACGTGATAGGTACATCCACCAATTGACCGTCCTGTCCATGTATCAATGAGGTCAAAAACTAAGGGTACATGTACGGGAATCGTGGGATGTAGTGCAGAAGGTGGTTGCCATGCGCGATAGCGCACACCCGCGACATATTCGCCATGTGTTCCCGTATTGCGCAGTGGCACGCGTCGCCCATTACATGCAATGACATAGCGGGTATCGGTTAGACCAGTGACTTTGATTTGTATCCGTTCAACAGAGGAATCAACATAGCGGGCAGTACCTGTGCTGGTGGTTTCTTCTCCCAATACATGCCAAGGTTCTATCCCCATGTGTAAATCTAAACGAATGCCCTCTAATTGTACCGTACCGTAATGTGGGAAACGGAATTCAAAGAAGGGGTCAAACCAGTCAAGTTGGAAAGGATAGCCTGCCCGTTGTAAGGTGCATATAACATCTTTGAAATCTTCACGGACAAAATGGGGGAGTAAGAAACGGTCATGTAGTTCTGTTCCCCAACGTACCAGCGGTTTTTTGTAGGGCGTTTTCCAGAAGTGAGCGATTAATCCACGTAGCAGGAGCATTTGCATTAAGCTCATGCGGGCATGAGGTGGCATTTCAAAAGCGCGTAGTTCAACTAAGCCTTGCCGTCCTGTGGAGCTGTCGGGTGAATAGAGTTTGTCAATGCAGAATTCAGCGCGATGGGTATTACCTGTTAAATCAACTAATAGGTGACGTAACAAGCGATCAACCAGCCAAGGGGCAGCAACTTCACCTTCGGGCATTCGTTGGAATGCAATTTCTAGTTCGTACAGGCTTTCATTACGGGCTTCATCCACGCGCGGGGCTTGGCTGGTAGGACCTATAAACATGCCTGAGAATAAATAAGAAAGGCTGGGATGGTGTTGCCAGAAGGTAATTAGGCTACGCAGTAAATCTGGACGGCGTAACATGGGGCTATCTGCGGGGGTTTCGCCACCTAAGGTGACGTGGTTGCCACCGCCTGTGCCTGTATGTCGCCCATCTTGCATGAATTTTTCTGTCCCTAAACGGGAGTAGTAGGCCTCTTCATATAAGATACTGGTATTATTGACTAACTCATCCCAGTTACGGGCGGGATGAATATTAACTTCTATAACACCGGGGTCGGGGGTGATGTGCATTCGTAATAAACGCGAATCACGTGGTGGTTCATAACCTTCCAATGCCACAGGCATGTTTAAGTCTGTCGCAACGGCTTCAATAGAGGCAAGTAAATCTAAGTAATGCTCTAAATGGGTTAGTGGCGGTAGGAAGATGCAGAGGAAGCCATTCCGTGCTTCTACGCATAAAGCAGTTCGTACGACATCTACGTATTCTTCTGCATAACGGGTGCGAGCTTCGGGTAATTCATCGGATTCTGCATGTTGTTCATGAATACTGTCGTGAATAGGTTTTGGCTCTACCCATTGGCTGTAACGCTTGGCAACTGCACCATGAATGTCTTCTAGTGGTGAGTGTGTTTCGAATTGGCTTTTCTCTTCTTGAATTTCACGTTTATCTAGTGCAAGCCAAGGGAGAGAATCCAATGGGAGTCGTAAACCAACGGGTGAATCACCGGGTGTTAAATACAGTTGTCCACGTCGTAATTCCCAAGGACAACTGCGCCATTCACCACCAACAAGATGATAGTGCCAACGAATGGGTAAAACATAACCTGCTGGTTTGTTTAAATCTTCGCTGAGTAACCGAGCAAGACGCTTGCGTTCTACGTCATCTTTTAAATTGGCTTTTTTGGGGTCAAGATTGGCGGGAACATTGCCTTCTTTCCATAAATAATAAAGTGCGTCTTCATACACAGGAACAATATAACGGTTTTCAAGCCCCAAACGTTTTGCCAGTTGTTGCATAAAACGGTCGGCATCAACATGGGTATAACCATATTGTTTAGACTCGTCAGCAATCAACGCATCGTTTTTCCACACAGGTAAGCCGTCTTTACGCCAGAAACAGCCAAAGGCCCAACGGGGAAATGGCTCTCCGGGATACCATTTACCTTGTCCGTAATGAATGGAAGCACCGGGGGAAAAGCGTTTCCGCAAGCGTTTTAAAAGGGTATCTGCCAATTTACGTTTTGCAGGGCCTAGTGCGGCAGTATTCCATTCTGCACTTTCCATGTCATCAACAGAAACGAATGTAGGTTCGCCCCCCATGGTCAAGCGCACATCATTATCGTCTAAGACTTTATCAATCTTATAACCTAATGCGTTAATGGATTGCCACTGTTCTTCGGTATAGGGTTTGGTGACGCGCGGGTCTTCATGCACGCGGGTAACTTGATTGTGATAGTAAAACTCGGTTTCACATTTATCAATCGCGCCTGTAATTGGGGCAGCGTTACCCGGTTCTGGCGTGCAAGCCAGCGGAATATGCCCTTCCCCTGCGAATAAACCAGAGGTTGCATCTAAACCGACCCAGCCTGCACCCGGTAAAAAGACTTCTGTCCATGCGTGTAAATCGGTGAAATCAGCCTCAGGACCCGAAGGACCATCAAGGGCTTTTACATCAGGGGCAAGTTGGACTAAATAACCAGAGACGAAACGGGCAGCGAGTCCTAAATGACGAAGAATTTGTACCAATAACCATGCGGTATCTCGACATGAACCACGTGCTAGCGTTAGCGTTTCTTCGCAACTTTGCACACCGGGTTCCATGCGGATATTGTAACCAATATCTTTTTGTAACCGTTGATTTAACGCCACTAAAAAATCAATCGTGCGTTGTTTAGTCAGGTCAACTTTACTAACCCATTCGGTTAATAATGTTCCACTTTCTGTTACTTCTAAGTAAGGCGTTAATTCTTTTGCTAATTTCTCTTCATAGACGAAAGGGGATTCTTCTGCATATTCTTCCATGAAAAAGTCAAAGGGATTAATCACGGTCATTTCCGCGACAACATCCACTTCAACAGAAAATTCCTTAACCTTATTCGGGAACACAATTCGTGCTAAATAATTGCCAAACGGGTCTTGTTGCCAATTTATATAATGTTCTTTTGGCTCAATGTTTAGCGAGTAAGCATGAATAGGTGTGCGAGAATGAGGGGCGGGGCGCAATCGGATAACGTGTGGTGACATCGACACTGACCGATCATAGCGGTAACGTGTGAAATGATTAAGAGCAACTCGAATAGCCATGCGTCCATCCTAAATTGTAACAAGGTGAGAAAACACTATTTCAACATGCCTGAGTAAAATTGTTAAGTATTAAATTATAATGTTGCTATATGGGGTGCAAACTGATTTGCACCCATTAAGTTAAACCGCTTACAACCATAACACGAACACTATTGCTTTAAGCAGTGCTATCCGTTTTTATACTTTTATAAGAAGTCCATTTATACATTAACTAGGCATATTTTTAGAGATAAACTAATTTGTACTTATCATTATGCCTCAATTTCCGCCATCAGGTTTTTTTTTAAGATAAGCAAAGTAATATCATCACAAACTTTCTGTTTACCCACATGTTGGCGTACGTCAGCAATCACTTCGATTTGAATCTCTAACGCAGATAAATGCCAATGTTCACCAACGATTCTACATAACCGTTCTACACTATAAACCCGACCTTGTGCATTGCGTGCTTCGGTTAAACCATCGGTATAAAGCACAACACCATCCCCTTCAGCTAAATTAATTTCTTTATGACCCAAAAAGGTTTCAATATCGCTTTCTAATCCCACCATAAAGCCTAAATCTATCGTATCAATCCGTTCCACCGTTCCATTACGACGCACAACCAACACTTCCTCATGCTGTCCGCTCAATCGCAGAACACCATGCTCATAATCTAACAAGGATAATGTCAGGTTTTTATCAGAATTCATGCGCTTAACATTATCGTATAATGTATGATTTAACACTTTTAAACAGGTTTCTACATCAGGAATATTGCTATTTAACAGGGTGCGAACCGCCATTTGTACCATTAGCATTAACACACCACTTTCTAAACCATGTCCTGTTACATCCCCAATGCCACAAATTACCCGCCCATCTTTTTGTAACACATCATAATAATCCCCGCCAACTTCCGTCGCAGGCTCCATATAACCCGCAATATCTAACTCTTTTATTTGTAACAACTCTTTTGCTTTAGGTAAAACCATTTGTTGTAAATGGCGCGTAATATCTAATTCTGCCCCCATACGCAAATTTTCACTTTGTAATTGCGCGTTTAAACAGGTGATTTCACTATTGGCTTGTGCCAGTTGCACCGTGCGTTCTTCTACTTTTGCCTCTAACAACAAAAAAGAATCTTGTAGTTGCGTTGCCATAAAGTGAAATGAACGTGCTAATTCACCAATTTCATCTTGGCGTTGCAAGGGGAGCTGATGATTCCATTCACCTTTTGCTATTTGCCACGATGCTGTCATCAATTCTGCAATAGGACGTGTTACCCGATTAGCTGACCATATCCCAATAATAATGGCAATTAACAAAGCACCTGCGCATAGTAACATGATAGTATAAGCATTTTTATCAATAGCACTCATAAAGTCGCTAGCAGGCACAACAATAACGACCAACCAATCTAGTCCTTTATTATCTTGATAAGGTGATACTTTCATGAAAAGCTTTTCGCCTACTAACGTGGGCGTTAAAAATTGTGAAGCATTTATTTGATGTAAATCATCAAAATTCTTTTGTAAATAGCTGGCAACACTCGCCGTCATACCATTATTACTATCGATGGCACTCAACCGTTGCTGTTTGTCAGCAATCTTGCGTAATGGCAATTCTCCTGAAGATGTTGCAACCAACATAGCAGAACGTTCTATGATGAAAACTTGCCCCGTTTTTCCTACTTGTAGCTGTTGTAAAAAATCGCCAATTTGTGACAAACGTAATGCACTATTAATCACGCCTAATAATTTTCTTTCTTTATCATAAGCAGGTTGATTTAAGCTAATCATCAACGTTGGTGCGCCAAAATGCGGGAAAATTTCGCTCCATACGGGTTTACCTGCACTAACAGCGGACTGATACCAAGGACGCAGACTTGGGTCATAATTTGGCATACTTGCGGTTGCTACTTGACGTTGTCCTTGTTCATTCAGCGGGTAAGTTGTGTAGTTATAACCTGTACTTTTACCTGACTCGCGGGCAACTAATTGGTTATTATCTAAACGCTCTACCCCAGTAAATTCACGTTCTGTATTACCAAAAGAAATATGATTAACCGTTGGATGTACCATAATTTGTCGCCACAAATACGTTTCCCACGTCATTAAATTATCTGTTTTTAACAATCCCAACTCTATCGAATTCTGGTTTGTAAAATTAACTTCTAACAACTCATCTAAATAACGGCGTAAATTCTCATGTACTCTTACATTTACTTCATTTAACAACTGCGTAGCCAAATCTTGAATCGCTAATTGCCCATGATGAAAGGATAAATAACCTGTAATAGTTACCGTTACAATCAATAAAATAATAAAAGGCGTAACCAGAACAAAACGTAATGGTAATCGTTGGATAGGTGTTAGAATGTGCATACTTGCTCTCTCTTAAAATGCAGCCTTTAATTTTTAAAAATGTATATTTTGACAAAAAAACTTAAAAAACGTTTCTTTGGCTTAAAAAACACTTTGCTGCTTTATGTATAGATATAAAAACGCAATAAACTACTGAAATGCCTTAATTTATGCAAAATAAGTACCAAAAAAATGTGGGAATTAATGATATATAAATCATTTGGTTGTTAGGTATAAAGCCACATTTTTAACAAGGCCAATAAGGTCATTGTGTTGATTGGTTTAGCAAGATATTCATTTGCACCAGAGAGCAAACACTGTTCTCTATCTGAGGGAAGGCTTTTAGCCGTTATGGCAATAATGGGTAATTTATGGTGGTTTTCTTGGGCGCGAATGCGGCGAATCGTTTCATAACCATCCATATCTGGCATCATAATATCCATCAAAACAACCGCAATATCCATATTTTTTGCCAATAGTTGCAGTGCTTCTGTGCCATTTTTAGCAAGAATAACCTGCATTTTTTTACTTTCTAACAATAACTGTAATGCAAAAAGATTACGCTCATCATCATCTACAACCAAGACTTTTTTATCGGCTAATGCGTATTCTTTATCATGATTAAACTGTAAGGGTAAATCTGTCTCATCAGGTGATAAAACCTGATCGGTTAGTGCGGTATTATTTGTTTGTACAAGCGGCAATGTTGCATCAGGCGTAGCTGATATCGTAGGAATGCTTTCATCAACTTGTTCGGGTAAATAAACGGTAAAACAACTGCCTTTGTCCACCTCACTGTGCAAGTGAATGACACCATTCAACAACTGAATTAACTGTTTTGAAATAGATAAACCTAACCCTGTTCCACCATATCGTCGATTAGTCGTGCCATCCGCTTGTTGAAACGGTTCAAAAATAATCTCTTGTTTATCTAAGGGAATACCGATTCCTGTATCTTGCACTCGCAACGCGATAATTCCTACTGTGGGTAACTGCATCCGCAATAACTCGTCCCTATCAGGGCGATAAATCGCTAAACATACCTGACCCTGATGCGTAAACTTTAATGCGTTAGACAGTAAATTATTCATCACCTGAATAATGCGTCGTTGGTCACTGAATACTATTTGTGGCAGGTCTTTTCCTTGTTCTAGTAATAATGCGAGCCCTTTTTTCTCCGCAATCGGTAAGAATTTTTGATAAGTTATCTTTGCTAAATCTTCTAATACAAAGGGTTCTGCTTGAATTTTTAACTTACCTGCCTCTATTCTTGCTAAATCAAGAATATCGTTAATTAAGACTAATAAATCATTTCCTGCGTTATAAATAGTTTTTGCCTGCTCAATTTGCTTTGTATTAAGGTTGCCATAAATATTTTCCTCAAAAATTTCCGCAAGCATTAATATACTATTCAATGGATTACGTAACTCATGTGACATATTCGCCAAAAATGCCGATTTATAATGACTCGCTAACTCAACTGCTTTTTTATCTGCTTCAATGGCTTGATTAACCTCTTGTAACTTAATATTTTGTGTGTTAATACGATTAATTTCAATATATTGCTTTTCCAAAGTAGAATATTGTTCTTCCAGCTCCTCATTCGCACTACTTAACTCTTCCTGTTGTGTATGTAATTCATTGGTTTGTGCTTGTGTTTCTTCTAACAATTTTTGAATATGTTGATGGGTTTCTGCGCCATGCAATGCAGCCCCAATGGTCAAAAGTGACTGCTGTAAAAAATCTATTTTTAAGGGAGTTGCTGCCCGAAAAAATGCGAATTCTATAATCCCTTTTAACTTATCTTGATAATAAATAGGAAAAAATAACAATTCGCGCGGTAATGCCTTACCTAATCCCGAATGAACAGACAAATAATTGCGTGGAACATCTGTTATACGTAATAATTGCGAACCAAGTGCCGCTTGCCCCAGTAAACCATCACCCAGCAACACTATTTTTGGTGACTTTTCCGCATGGCAAGCATAAGTTGCAATTAAAGACAGTTTTGTCGTATTTTTATCCAAAGTATGCAAAATTGGAACATACATAACCGCCTTTTGTGCATCCAAATATCGACTCAGAAACCACAATATTTTTTCGGCTAATGGTTGTGTTTGTTGCTCCCCTATCATCTGTTCTTGCAAGTGCGAACGTCCATCTGTAAGCCATGTATAACGGATAAGTGAAGAAATTAAAGGAAAACTACACAAAATAATAAAAATATTACCCAATAAAATAAGAATAATAGTTTGATTAACCAGTGTATTATTTTCTTGAATTCGTTGCTTTAAAAGTGTCTCCTCCATTTCTACAAATAGCTTAATATTAAAGAAAATATTATCTATTAATTCACGATAAGCATTAGATTGTATTAATTTGAATATTTCTAAAATATCGGGATTATTTTCTGCAACTAAACGTTGTTTATTTTCTATGATTTTGGTTGCAAATTCCTCCGCCCATGATACTGTAAATAAAGATATTTTTTCTAACTGCTGCACCTGCATTGAATTGTCTTGTACATGTTGTTTAATTTCACTAATTGTTTGTATAAATTGGATTTCTGTTTCTTTGTAGTTGTCAATAAATTGCGTATTTCCCGTTATCACAAAATTACGAATACTTTTTTCTAAATTAAGAACGGTTGTTTTTAACTGATTTCCATAATTAATAGAACGATAGCTATGCTCTATCCACTGAGAACTCCCTAATACCGTTGTAAAGCTGTAATAAACTAAAAATGTTACTGCAACAATTAAAAAGACAATAAACGCATATAAAGATTTTATCGTGAGATATTTAGACATAACATTATCTACCTTAAGTTAATCATCAGAACACAACAAGGACGCATTAAATTACCATTGTTTTATCTCGTTTTATTAGAAATCACTATTTTACATTCAAATAGTTACAACCATTAGATAAAGTCCATCATCCTTAAGTCGTAATTTTGGTGTAATAAGTTCATTGCAGGTTATAATTCAAACTTTACATCTTTCTCTAAAAACTTTTTCATTGTAAGGAATAAAATGTCAAAAATTCAACGCGCTCTTATCAGTGTTTCTGATAAAACGGGTATCATCGATTTTGCTCGCGCTCTGCACCAACGGGGAATTGAAATTCTCTCCACAGGAGGCACAGCAAAATTACTTGCTGAACAACAAATTCCAGTCATTGAAGTTGCTGACTATACAGGTTTTCCTGAAATGATGGATGGACGTGTTAAAACCCTGCATCCAAAAATTCATGGTGGATTATTAGGTCGACGGGGAATTGATGAAGCCGTCATGGAAGCGCATGGCATTAATCCGATTGATTTATTAGTTGTTAATTTATATCCCTTTGAAAAAACAATTGCAAATCCTGCTTGTGACCTAGCAACAGCGATTGAAAATATTGATATTGGTGGGCCTGCAATGTTACGTTCTGCGGCCAAAAACCATGTAGCCGTTACCGTTGTTGTAGATGCGCAAGATTACATAATTATCCTACATGAACTTGATGAAAATAAAGGAAATATTGGCGCAGTAACACGGCTAAAATTAGCCCGCAAAGTCTTTGCGCATACAGCACGTTATGACGGTGCAATTGCCAACTATTTAGGACAAATTGACAATCCAGAACCCGCATTCCCGCCAACCTTAACGTTGCAATATGAAAAAGTGCAAAACATGCGTTATGGTGAAAATCCACATCAAAAAGCAGCTTTTTATCGAGAAGCCAGTTCAACCGATGCGAGCGTTTCCACCGCAACTCAACTGCAAGGCAAGGAACTTTCCTATAATAATGTAGCAGATACTGATGCTGCATTAGAATGTGTGCGTACTTTTGTAGCCCCCGCTTGTGTGATTGTTAAACACGCAAATCCTTGCGGCGTTGCCGTGGGTGCAACCATTTTAGAAGCCTATGACCGTGCTTATCGTACCGACCCTACCTCTGCTTTTGGCGGTATTATTGCGTTCAATCGTCCTTTAGATGTCGTAACTGCAAAAGCAATTATTGAACGGCAATTTGTAGAAGTTATCATCGCACCTAGCGTGATTGAAGACGCTAAACCCATTTTAGCGACGAAAACCAATGTACGGGTTTTAGTTTGCGGTCAATGGTCAGATACAACAGCAACCCGTCTGGACTTTAAACGGGTCAATGGCGGTTTATTAGTCCAAGACTATGATTTAGGAACAGTCACACAAACCGATTTGCAACTGGTTACAGAACGTAAACCCAGTGATGCTGAATTGAATGATTTACTATTTGCGTGGAAAGTGGCTAAATTCGTTAAATCTAACGCGATTGTCTATTGTAAAGATAATATGACTATTGGTATTGGTGCAGGACAAATGAGCCGTGTGTATAGCGCGAAAATTGCGGCGATTAAAGCGAATGACGAACACTTACAAGTTGCAGGTTCTGTGATGGCATCTGATGCGTTTTTCCCCTTCCGCGATGGTATTGATGCAGCCGCTGCGGTGGGAATTACTGCTGTTATTCAACCGGGTGGCTCTATGCGGGATAAAGAAGTGATTCAGGCAGCAAATGAACACGGCATAGCAATGGTATTCACAGGAATGCGCCATTTTAGACACTAATCATCTGCTGTTTAAAGCGATAACAACATCTATTGAAAAACTATGAAAATACTGATTATTGGTAATGGCGGACGAGAACATGCTTTGGCATGGAAAGTTGCCCAAACGGCAGGTGTGGCTAAAGTATTTGTTGCACCGGGTAATGCAGGTACAGCACGCGAAGCAAAAGTAGAAAACGTTCCCATCAAAAGCGACGATATTCATACGCTAGTAACTTTTGCCTTACAACAACGAATTGACCTAACCATCGTAGGGCCCGAAGCCCCCTTAGTTGCGGGCGTGGTAGATAAATTTCGTGTTGCGGGTTTACGCTGTTTTGGTCCTACAAGTGGTTCAGCACAACTGGAAGGTTCAAAAGCCTTCACAAAAGATTTTTTGGCACGTCATGCCATTCCAACAGCCGATTACAGCCACTTTACTGAAGTGCAACCTGCCATCGACTACATTCGCGCAAAAGGTGCGCCTATCGTCGTTAAAGCGGATGGACTGGCTGCGGGAAAAGGCGTGATACTCGCACAAACAGAAGCTGAAGCCATTGCTGCTGTAGAAGACATGTTAGCAGGCAACGCATTTGGTGATGCTGGCAATCGTGTAGTCATTGAAGCGTTTTTAGTCGGTGAAGAAGCCAGCTTTATCTGCATGGTCGACGGCGAACACATTCTCCCAATGGCAACTTCACAAGACCATAAAGCCCGCGATGATGGCGATAAAGGACCCAATACAGGCGGCATGGGTGCATACTCCCCCGCGCCTGTTGTCACGCCAGATATACATGAAAAAATCATGCGCTTAGTCATAGAGCCAACCGTTAAAGGCATGGCAGCCGAAGGCTTGCCTTACACAGGTTTTCTCTACGCAGGGGTTATGATTGACCAACAAGGCAATCCCAAAGTATTAGAATACAACTGTCGTTTTGGTGACCCCGAAACCCAGCCAATCATGATGCGCTTACAATCAGACTTAGTTGCTTTATGCAATGCAGCATTAGATAAACGCTTGCACGAAGTGACTGCCCAATGGGACAACCGCGCTGCATTAGGTGTGGTACTAGCCGCTGGTGGTTATCCAAATGACTACGCAAAAGGCGATGTGATTCAAGGCTTAGAAATCGCAACTGCTGAAAACGTCAAAGTGTTCCACGCAGGCACAAGTGAACATAATGGACAAGTTATTACCAATGGCGGGCGCGTGCTTTGTGTCTGCGCACTAGGGGATAGCGTAAAAACGGCACAAACTGCAGCTTATGCGCATATTCAAAAAATTACTTGGCAAAAAATGTACTGTCGACATGACATAGGCTATCGAGCAATCGCACGAGAAAGCTAGTTTTTTAAGCCCTTTCGGAATTTTTAACTTTGAAAGGGCTATTTCATGAGCATTAATTTATTAGGGCGTGTCATTAAACAGAAGCGTTTGCAAGACTCTAAATAAGTTCTATCGTTTGCTCGCATCAAACTTTATGCAACATCAAAATTCTTAGGTTCAAAGCCTTTAGGTTTCATTAATTTAAATTGTTCATCGTGAATAATGCCCAAATACAAACCTGCTTCTGCCACTTTTTGTTTGATTTCTTTACTCGCCGCGACGGTAGCAATCATGCCATAACGCTTTTTATGCGCAAGCTCTGGAAAAAAGAAAGGAAATTCCTGAAGCATTTTTAACACCTGTTCAATCCCTTTTTCGTTTAAATGACTTTTCACTTCTACAATCACGACTTTATTACTATCTCCATTGCTATAACCCAATACATCCAATTCTAATTCACGGTTGCCCTTAAATGATTTGGTATTTGTTGAAATGGTTTCTAAACCAAATTGTTTGCGAAGGATTTTTTCCATTGAAGGAAAAGCCATGCCTTCGGTAAAACTGCCAAATTTATTACCAATTCCACCAATTTGAATACCCAATTCTTTTAACTGGCGGTCAGTCTGTTTTTGCTGACGGCTGGTTTCCTGAAATTGCCGAGCAGTTTCTTGTTGTGCAATCGCAAGACTTGCTACTAATTCTTTTAGTTCTTCATCAGTCATTTGTGTTGTCCTTTTGTCAAATATATTCGTTATTAATTATAGTTTGTTTGTTTGAATCAGAATTACCAGCGTTTTAAAAGCATTTTTAATTCTGTTAATCCTGATTCAGACCACCATCATTCCTTATAACTTCAATTTCACAAAAATTGCTTCAGGAATGGATTTAATAATTAACATAATCCATTGCCAAAACCATGGGGTATAAAGTACCTTTTTACCCTTACTAATTGCATTATCAATATCTTGTGCAACTTTATCAGGGCTTGCAAATAAGAAGTTCTTTTTAATTCCTGCTGTCATCGGTGTATCGACAAAACCGGGTTTTACGGTCAATACTTGCACACCCGATTTAAATAAACGATTGCGTAAGCCTTGGAGAAATAGGCTTAATGCGCCTTTGGCTGCACCATAGACATAATTGCTTTGTCGTCCTCTATCGCCTGCTACGGAGGAAATCACCACAATACTGCCTTGTTTGCGTTTTTCGAAATAATTGCCTAGTTCTGTGAGTAATGAGGCGACGCTTAAAAAGTTGGTGACTAACTCTTTTTCCGCAACTTTAAAATCTTGTTCGGCTGCTTGTTGGTCGCCTAGCGTGCCATAAGCAATTATAACAATATCAATTTCTTGTAGCGACTTTTCAGCCGTTGCGAATAGGCTTTTATGTTGAGCTATATCGGTTAAATCAACGGCTAAATACTCGCTAGATGACGCACCACGGGTTTTTAAATCTTGCTGAATAACTTGTAGTTTCTGTGCATCACGCCCGACTAAAAAAAGTCGTTCTCCGCGTTGAGCAAAGCGTTTAGCAAGGGATTGGGCAATCATGGCGGTCGCGCCAAGAATTAAAATTCGTTTCATCGTGTTATCCGTTCTTTGGATGTCGTTGGGTTACTCTGCGCCAAAAACTAGACGAAAAGTGAGGGTCAATAAATGGTTGAAATTTTTCCCATTCAGGGTAGAACTGTTTGAAATCTGTACCATTCATGCGAGCGTCTTTTGCTGGATATAGCCGTCCGCCATCTTCGCGCACAATGGCATCAAGTCGTGTCAGTAGTTGGTGTGTGACCTCGCCTTGATTCGCGAAATCTAGGGCTAGTGTGATACCTGCACGCGGGAATGATAAAAGTCCGGGAGAGGGAATCTTGCCAAAAATTTTAATGACGGAGAGGAATGAGCCTTGTCCACTTTTAGCAATTTCTGCCAAGATATTTTTAATGACGTGTGGGTCATTTTCTGAAACAACACATTGATATTGAAAAAATCCTCGTTTGCCGTAAATCCGATTCCATTGTTGAATACTGTCTAAGGGATAGAAAAAGGGGAGATAGTGGCTAACGCTGCGGGTGATTTCAGGCAGTTGTTTATTAAAATACAGGAAGTTAAAGGCTTTAATGCTGGCATGATTCAGCATAAAATTGGGCATATCTACTGGTACGGTGAGCCATTTAGCGCGTTTTTTTAGTGGCTTGTCTTCAAACAGCGGGGGGGCGTGATTGCCTTGCATAAATAGTCCGCGACTGCTTTGTTTTTGTAAGCAGTCTAGCCAAGCAACGGTATAGGTATAATTTTTTTCTGAGGCTTTGGATAGGGTAAGAAATTCTTCAATGCTATGGAATTTAATACTTTCCATTTGAATAAAGGGGTTATTCATTGGAATGAGTTGAATTTCTGCCCAGGTGATTAAACCCGTTAGTCCTAATCCGCCAATTGTCGCGCCGAACCAGTCAGCGTTGTTATTTGCCGAACATAATAAGCGTTGTCCGTCAGAGCGTAGCAGTTCAAATTGTCGTACATGACAGCCAAAAGTGCCTGCAACATGGTGGTTTTTGCCGTGTACGTCGTTAGCAATTGCCCCGCCAAGGGTGACAAATTGTGTGCCGGGTGTGACGGGTAAAAACCAACCCATTGGCACAATGAGCTGTAAGATTTCTTGTAAGGAAACCCCTGATTCACAAAGTAATATACCTGTCGTGCGGTCAAATTGAATAAAGTGATTGAGATAGCGTGTATCGAGTAAAATACCTTTATCATTCAAGCAGACATCGCCATAACTTCGCCCTTTGCCGTAAGCTAATACGGGTTTACGGGCTGAAATGGGAATTGCGTCGTTTGCCCATTGCACAGGGTAAACAGTTTGTTCTACAAGGGGATAGCGTCCCCATGATTGATAAGTGGTTGCCATAGTTTTAGAGAAATTTTGCTAGTAGAACAATGATAAGAATCATTAACGCGACAATGTGGCTCACGCGGTCACGGAGTGCGAACACTATCGGGTCGTCGTGCATCGTGCCACGATGGGAAATCAGCCAGACGCGACTAATCCAATAGAGCATGATGAGGCATACTAGCCATAAAATGTCGGGTGAGCTGTACATGTCGCGAATGTTGTGTATGTATAAAGCGAGGACTAATACTGAGATAAATCCGCTAGATACGCCGATAGACGCTAAGATTTCTAGGTCATCAGCTACGTAGCCCCGTCCTTTCGCACTGGATTGGTTATTGCGCCGTAAGGCGAGCATTTCGGAATGGCGTTTAACAACGGCTAAGCATAGGAAAATAAATAGGGAAAATGCGAGCAACCAGTGGGAAACGGTTGCATCTATCATGGCGGCAGAGCCTGCGATAACCCGTAGGGTGTAGAGCGTTGCTAAACAAAATACGTCAATGAGGACTACGCTTTTTAGGGCGAAAGAGTAGGCTAGGGTTAATGTGTAGTAAATACTTAATACTAGCCAGAAGTTTAGGGGTAATACAATGGTGAATAGCAGGCTAATCAATAGGCAAATGGGAAAAAGTAGTAAGCCAATTTGAATGGGAATTGCACCTGAGGCGAAAGGACGTTTACGCTTGCGGTGATGATGGCGGTCAGCTTCTAAATCCAGTAAATCGTTAAGAATATAAGCACTAGATGCGGCAAAACTAAACGCGAAAAATGCCAGAACAGCATCACTGAGCAATTCCATATTCATGATTTGCTGGGATGCCAGTAATGGGATGAAAATAAGGGTATTTTTTACCCATTGATGCACTCGTAAGGCAGCAGGTAATGATTTAAACCAGTTGGTTTTATTGGGGAATTCTTCTGTAATGATGGTTAGGGTTTTTGCTTGTTGGGTAACGCTTGCCGATGCATTAACGAGTATGCCTTCTTGTGCGTATTGCCAAACATTTAAATCAGCACGACTATCACCCGCATAAGCAAAGGGTTTTTCGCCAAAATAGTCGCGTAAAAATTGGGCTTTTGTCGCACCTTTTAAATTGCGCTCGGTATTGCTGGCTAAAACCGTGTTGAAAATGCCTAAGTGGTCAGCGATTTTTTGGGCGATGGATTCATGCGAGGCGGTAACGAGAAGTAGTTGTCTGCCTGCTTGTTGTTGCGCTTGTAAGAAGGTTAAAAATACTTGGTTATAAGGCAAGCAGGTAACATCAAAATCAACATGTTGGTTGAGCTTGGTCTTTAAATAGGCTTTCCCTTTTAATAGCCAAAAAGGGAGAAGTAATAGCAATAAAGGCTTTTTTTTCAGTAATTTAACAAAGCCTTCATATAGCATGTCGGTTTTGATTAATGTGTCGTCGAGGTCGACGCAAAGCGGGAGTAAAGTATTCACGGTCATTATTGTTAGTGTGGGGGAGAAATACCGTCGTTAGTATTCTTGACGGTTAAAGTGGGTGGTGCATAAGTGTTCAAAATGGCGGCACGCATCGGAATAATAACGTTGATTTTCTTGTTGAATTGTCTGAATGTCAATATAAGCCCCTCTGTCTTTGAGCCATTGTTGATAATCTTGCCCTTCCCCTTCATTTTCTACTAACACGGGCAATTGCAGATTAAATAGCTTATTAAATAATGCAATACTGTCTGTATAGGCCTCTGTCAAACCAACAAAATGAAAATGTTCTACAGGTATTGTGCCACAGAATAACCGATAGAAATGACGTTGTTTGGTGAGTTTGGCAAATGCTGTTATGGATAGTTGTTGCGTAATAAGTTGACGACACATGCTATTTTTTAAGTCGGGGTTGCGTTGCCAGTGTTGATAATGGGAAACCAAACGGGCTAATGGTTCGCGGAAAAATGTGCAAAATTGGGCTTTTTCGCCCAACACGGCGTATTTATCCGCAATAAAATGTCCGTGTACAGCGTGATAATTGTTTGTTATTACTTGCGGTTTATACTTCAGTTGCAGACGGTGTTGTAATCGGGTGTAGCGATGTATCAAGGTATCGGATAGGGGTTTATCTGCATAATCTAGCAGTAATTTATCACCAAAAACTTGCGTTAATGCAGTGCCTAAACTGGTTCCTGCGGTTTTGGGAATGTGAACGGAAATTAGCATGATATTTTCCATTCGTCATAGCCCAGTTGTACAGCGTATTCTCCGCATAAATCATTGATTAGCTGTCTATCACGTATATCGAGTATGTCGCGTTTTTGACGTATTTGGGAGGGTTGAATCGCAGGGTTTAATCGTAAAGGGGGGGCGTGAGGAATTTGTTGAAAAATATTTTTTAAACAATGAATTGGATTGGTAACGAGGTTTTCATAATGGACAATGTGCAACACAGTTTGTGCCGTTAGAACACATTCAGCAAGATAACACCATAGTAAAACTCGTTTGAGTGCTACTTCATCAGCTTCGGCAATCCGTTGTAAACGTTGCTGTTGCCAACCTGTTAAAGCGGTATCGTGTAGTTGTCCTACAGGAAAGGTTTCAACACGGGCATTTTTTAAATGGTCAAACGTACTTTTCCATGAAGCAATGGTATCAGCGGGATGGCGCACGCATGTAATCAGTGGGGCATGGGGCATAACGTAACGTAGTTGCTGGATTCGAGCCAAATAGGCCAGTGTGTTTTTGGTGAAGAGGACAAAATCAGGGCGGTAAACTGTAGGCAAATAGGATTCGCGCTTGTCAAGAATCGCTGTATCTTCAATTATTTCCCCATCTTTAATTTTATTTTCTATGGCTTGTCCATTGAGAACATCTCGGCGGATTTCTTGATAATAGATAGCGAGTTGATAAGGGGGAAAGGTTTGTTGTAGGGGGGGAAAGATTTGTGTGGGTTCGTTAATGACGACGCAATCGTCAATTTTATGCAGTAATCGGCATAGATAGCTTGTGCCACTGCGGGGAATACCTGTAATAAAGGCTTCTGGACGTGCTTGTTGCGCAGTGGGTTTTATAGTCGGTTTTGCCTGAAATAATCCTTTTTTCTTAGTTATTTTATAAGGTTGTGTCAATTCTTGCCAGTCGGCATAGGTCGCTATTACCTGTTGTAATTTAGGATATTGTGTTATTAGGTCAAGAATAAGTTGATTTAATGCGGGTTCGCGACGAATAACACTGGGTTTATGGTAATGACAGAGTATCGTTTGTGGATTTAAAGGCTTTAAGTGGGCGGGGTAGTTAACGTATTCATTTAGACAGTTAAAATCCATGCCTATTTTAGCCAGCGTGATGGGCAGTGCGAGTTGGTCTAACCAGCGGGGGCGTTGTGCAATGATGCCGCTGTGTAAAATTCGTTGGCAACTGTCCGCCCAAATTTGGGCAAAAGGGGTGTTGCTGGGAATGCCGAGCATGCCTGCATTGAAATAGGGTAGTAGTAGCTCGTGGCTAACGCTGCTAAATACGCGGCGTGTGGGTAAGGGGAGGTCAAATAGGGTGTAAACGGATTGCCAAAAATGGGGGTCGGCAGTGAATGCACCTAAGTCCACAGGTTTAGCATGAAAAATAGGTTGCAACCAGTCGTTTGGTGGGATAAAGGGTTGTAAACAAAGCATATCACTGTCTAAGAAAAAAATTTTCTCTGCAAGGGTTTCTATGCCTAAACAAGCTACTTTATTGCCGATGGGGTATTGTTTATCAACCCAGTTGGTAATGGGTACAATGCGCACTCCTAATTCAGCAAGCAGTGTGAGGGTTATTTCACGGGGATTGCCCCAATCTGTTGCAGGGCTAGGAATGGCTGCGACAAGTTCGTAGTCACAGTGGAGAAATTTTTTAAGTGAAGCGGCAAGGAATAATGCTTTGATTTCTAACTCGCCTTGTTGACAAACAAAGGTGAAACAGTAGTGCATAAGAAATGACAGCCAAGTAAATCAAGATTGTCGTTAATTATGACTGAAAGTCTGTTATCTCTGCACTTAATTTTCTGTCAGGGAAAGTGTTTTGTCTTTTTATTTCGTTGGTGTCTGGGCGTTTTATAAATTTTGATGCAGACAAAAAACAACTATGCACCGCCAAAAAAACCTAATCCATTTGTACAATGGACTAGGTTTTTAGAATGATATTTATTTCTTAATCGCTGGCTTCTGAACTGAGATTTGTTAAAACCCCGCTACGGCTGCGAATAGTTGCTTGTACGGAAAAGTCTTCTGCTTCAACGTCTATTACTAAACGGGCGCGACCTTCCCATAAACCGAATAAATTACGAAGTGTGTTGCCGTCAAGTACAACAACTTCTTTGGGGTTTAGTGTGCCAAGAATTTGTGTTTCTCCAACTTGCGTGCCTGTTGAGGCGTACATAACACCCCGAACAACGGTGACAAAAGTATTGGTGTTGTACAAGCGGACATAGGCTTTGTCTTGTGGCACATTGTCATCTGTAAATAAAATGGCAGGAATATTTAAAACCCTAAAACTAATGCCATTTTTCTTAACCTCGTGAATATTAAGCGCGGTGTCACCAAAAACGGGTGTCCAATCATTCGCTGCGACACCACTCATTGTAACCGTGAGTTGCCCCGGTTCAATGGCGGTTGTTCCATTCACTTGTAGGCAAATCCCTACACCTGCTGAGACCGCTGCTGGGGTTATTTTAAAAGTAACACTCCCTCCCGTAGGAACCGCTTCGGCAACGGTTGTACCAACGGAACACTTATTAACACTACCTGCTGTGACTAGACGGACTTTTTCTGCATTATTAAGGGGGTTACCTTGTATTGTTATTAGAGCGGTTTGTAACATATCGCTAACAACCAAGGGGCTTGCGGTATTTCTGCGCAGCGCAGCGGCTGTTGCACCTTCATTTTTATTGTTAAAAGAAACCTGACCAACGAAAGCATTTTGTTGGCTAACCAGTGTATTAGTAGTGAATTTTTTGGAACTTTCTTTAACATCAATGATTGCATTAGCTGCAACATTTGCGGTGTCCAGACGAGAGGCCGCAATGGCAGCAGCTTGTTGGAAAGTCAGATAAGTACCTGCATAGCTGGTTTTTTGCACATTAAAGGCATTTTTGAATTCGATGGACGCAGAAAAAATTTTATCTTCTTTAACAGAGCCGATATTGTAATAAGCCGTTTGAGAGGCAACCGTACCACTTAGCACCACTAGACGACAATATCCGCTGGTTGGGTGCATTCTATAGCCTGTTTTCATAGAAAAAGTGGCTCTTGCGGTGTTTGGTGTTCCTAAAGAAACTTTAGTCGCGGCAGTTATACCTGCTGTGGTGTTACATAACAGCGTTGGTGCTTTGGTGAAGCGTACGCCATTGCGCAGAGCAACTTTGATGAAGAGTGGTGTGCTAGCAGTAGCCGTATAGCCGGGTATGGTTAAAAATCGGACAACCAACGTGTTGCCTGTGACATTCCAATAATTATTTGCTGCTTCTACAGGTTGTTCAATCGCATAGATTGGAAAGCCTGTGGATTTTGGACTATCCGGTGTGCCGTAAATGAATGTCTCGGCTGTTGCGACGGTTGGGGTTAATTTTAAAAGTGTTGCAACAGCAAGAGAAAGTGTTAGTTTTTTCATGTTATGAAACCTTATGTTATAAGTTGTCTCTGTTTTAGACAGGGTAGATTATTTTTTAAAATTAGCAAATAATCCCTTTATGCAGCTAAAATTTTTAGTATCAAACACTTGAATCTAACCCATGCACACAAACAAATAAATTATTTTGAGAAAAAATCCTTTTTTAACAAAGAATTATATTTATTTACTCATGCTATCTCTTTATATTAATTGATAATTCTTTGTATTATAGATAGATAATGCATCATAGCATAGATAGGTTCTGGCTATCCACAAAACCACCGTCTGACCATTTCTACTTGGAAACGATAGCCTTTACCCAAAGGTTCAACTAATTCACGCTGTAATAAATTTTGTACTATGGACTCAATTTGTTGTGAATATTGTTGTATCAGTTCTTCATGACTAACTATCGCGCCTTCTCCATGATTAGCAAGGCTGTGCAATAAATGTGCACCTTCTGGTGTTACTTGATTATTTTCTATATCCGCAAAAAAGAATCGTCCGTGTTGTAAGGCAGCGGGAATGGCGGCATCTACATCGCTTATTGTTGCAAGCCGCCGTTCATGGACATGTTGCCGATTCTTTAATGTGACGATTTCCGCACATAAGAGTTGAATCAGGGCAGGATGACAACGAGTCACTTCCATCACGCGCTGACTGGCTGCATATTCGTAGCGTAATGCAAAGGCTTTAACGGGTTGTTCTATTAGTTTTAGGGCTTCGCCTGCTTGTAAATAACTCAGGTGTACAATGCGAACATTAATCAAATAGCTCGCCCAGCGTTCAAATTCGTCAATGGTATGCGAGCCTGAGAGTAGTAATTTAAATCGTGGGCGGTGTTGGATGATATGGCGAAACATGCCAAGTACGGAGGCTTCATCTAACAGTCCTTTTGCAAAAACGTGTTCTAATGCACTGAATTCATCTAGGGTTAGCAGTATAGTTTGTTGTGGTTCTAGGTGTTGTTCTATTGCATCTAACCATTCATCAAAGGCAGTAAAAGGGTCGTCGCGTAGAATTTCACGATTTAATATAGGTAGTTGTATCTCACGATGTCGTTTTGCGGAACTTAGCATGGCACGGCTGATATTGTATAAAAAACCTTCGTAGTTTTTCGCAAGCGAGGCAGGTCCTTGTAAGTCCACGAAGAGAGGAATAATTGTGCTGGGTAGCAATCGTCCTAAATTGTTTAATAGGGATGTTTTGCCTGTGCGCCGTTGTCCATAGAGCAGGAGTGGGGGACAACGATTGTCTAGGAGTAAACGTTCAATTTGTTCACTGACATCACTGCGTCCAACAAATATTTCTTGGTGTTCTGTTAGGGGAATACCAATGATATATGGATTGTTAATTTCTTGACGACTTTCAACCGCTTCACTCAATGCCTTACCATAATCAGCCAGTTGTTGTCGCCATTGTTCGGCAATTGGACGGAAACGCAGGGCATAGGGTTCTGTTGAGCGCGTCAGTTCACGGAGTAAACCATCTAGTCGTTCTTCTACCGCATCTAATGCAAGCCGTTGGTTATAATTACTTTCTTGTGAAAGTGCGGCTTCTACATCGCGGCTAATACGGCTTAAACTACGGAGTAACGCACTAATTGGGCTGGATAATTCGCCAGCAGCCAAGTGGCGGTGTGCTTTACTAATGGTGGCAACCGTTTGGCAATTTTCTAATCGACGGGCATCAAGTTCTATTTGTGCTTCTTGTGCTGCCCATTTTTGTCGGGTACGGCTTAGTGCATGAATGGCTTGCTCTGCTTCTGCTGGGCTTCGTTCAGCGAGCATAACGAGATAGCTTTCTAAGCCATAAAGCGGAAAGCGTTGATGTTCATCCCAAAATGCTGAGTGTAATGACAGAAGGCTGGGTGACTGTGGGCGCAATTCGTCTAGGCGGTACAAAATTAAATTCCATGCAGATACAAATGGATAAGTTATTAATGAAACCCACCATGAAAAACTAATCCCCATGAGAAATGCTATCAGGATGAAACGTAGGGTTAATTCTAAGGATTGGGTAGCGAGTATTATGACGAAGGCAATATACATGCCTGTACTACCAAATATGCCCGCGACCAGCCCAGCCCATGGGTTAGCGATACGTTTTGCCAGTGAATAGGGGAAAGCAAACAAGAGGGTATAAAGCAAGCCGTTTTCTATACCATCGTGAATGCCTTTAATCAAAATGGTAAGGTTGTTTTGATCTTGAAATTGATTGAGGGGGAGGGTGCTGAAAATCAGCAATATGCTGATAATCAACCCCAAGAACAAACCTTGCCAAATACGCAGGGTTTGTAAGACCCAAATAAGCATAATCGCAAGCCCAAACATTAGGCTAATTAAGCTGTCGTAAATAAAACTAAAGACAACGCCATTTTCTAATAGAGCTGCCGCACCTTGCGCTAAGGTGCTGATAAATTGAATAATAAAGTAAATTGCTAGGCTGCTGGTTGCAATACCAATAACGATACTACCAAGTTGACGATGTTGGGAGTGACGATAGGGCGTAATTGTTACGCTTTGCATAACATTGCTTGCAAGGCTTGCTGTAAAAACCGCAATAAGAATAGTTACCCATGCTTGGTCTGTTCCACTGGGGATGCTGATGCTTTCTTCTGTCACATTGAGCATGACAACAATGGCAATATTTTCTGCCATGCTGAAGACAACTTCATTGTATAAACCAACGGTAATGCTCAGAGCAATGCCACCAACAATGCTAATTGTTATCCCAAACGCGACGGAAACACTTAAACTGCCGACGATACCCCCCATTAAACTCAGCATGAGTGCATAGATACCACTGAGCAACAGAGCATCAGTAGGTGCATCTAAAAAGATAATGGTGCAAATGGTGATTAAGCTCACCCAGATTGCCCATAAACCATGTCCTGCAAGTAAGAGTTGCCAAAGAATGGGGGAACGCCATTGGGCGGGTTGAACATCAGTTAAGGCAAAATCGGGGGGAAGGGTAGGCGCAATTTCTGTGATATACCGTTGCCATCCTGATGGTTTAAAGAGTAACCAGCCCAATAGCTTAAAACTCAAAAGGCATAGTTGTAGAAATGTTTTATGGCGTGTAGGGATAGGAACAGAATCATTCATGAAAGTTAAAGGGCTGTTGCTTCATATAATTGAGAAGTTTCAACCCACGACATGCAGCTTTTTAACCCGTAGTATGTATTATATTTTCAGCCTGTTACATGCTACGGGTCTCACAACATTAACTGATGTCTTGGGTTAATAAGTAGCGGTAGGGTGTCATCCGTTTTAACCCTTCGGTTTGCCATGCAGAATTGGTTTGATTTTCTTGCAAAGCGGTTAGACGGGCATGACAGAGGATTTGTAGCAACGCAGGCCATAATCCACTTTGTGCCATAATCCATGCAACATCATCCTCAGGAAATGGCAGTGGAGAACTGTGAATCAATGCCAGTGCTTCCGTTTCTGTCAACGCACCTAAACTGAGGACATGCCCAAAAATATTAAAAAAAGGTGATGGTTTATTATTATCCATCGCCATTTCCTCAGGGGCTTGATGTGCTGTTAGTAAAAACCCCAATTTGCCATTGGTATGATTACTGCCTAAAGAACGTAATCCCCACCAAAATTGCTCATCTAAATCTGTCGCAGCCAATCCTGCACTGATTTCATCTAATAAAATCAAAGTTGGCGTGGTTAAGTATTGGTCAATAATCTCCATAAAGCTGACCAAATCACAAGGTTCTGGCACAGGCATATTCATTTCGACCAACAAATGCCGTAATAAACTCTCTTGATAGCACATGCGAGGGTCTTGAAAATCTACAAATATCCATTGATAACCGGGGACTAACCAATCATTGCGCTGCCCTGCTCGCAACTCCTCACTGGGTGTATCAATAATTTGTCGTAAATAGTGCAGAAGCGACGTTTTACCGCTCCTTTTTAATCCAACAATAGCAATATGCTGCAAAGGGGTGCATTTCCAAACATCAAAGATACGTTTTAGCACATAATCCCGCCCAAAAAACTGGCGTGGTTCAGTAATCGGTGGACCAATAATAAAGGGACTTCGTTGAATTGCCCCCAAGTTTAAAGAAAGTGATGGTGTTGCCATGCGATAGCTTGTCCCATGCTCAAGCGGAAAACCAGCCGCGGTTAAGAGGGTATTGCGTTCTTCAGCGTTTAAATTCAAATAAGTAGCACAACGCATAACATCTTCACGTTGACGCGGACGACTCACCTCACCGCTCAACCAACGTGCAAGGGTTTCTCGCCGAATATTAAGCGTCTCCGCGAACGCTATTTCACTCGTGCCATGCCGTTCCAAATAAGTCCTTAATAAGACAGAAAAGGCTTGCGAGTGCATGGTTTTTATCTTGGTTTTTTTGACCGCTGAAAGTAAATTTGTCATATAGATTTTCATTCCTTGCGACGGCTAGCCGTACAGTGAATGCGTAAAAAACACCTCTTTCAGGTAGATATTTTGCTAAACTTGAGGGTAAAACAAGGCGTTTCACTCTTGTTTAAACACCTGACATTAAATGAGAGTTAATTGAATCCTTCAAGTACTTTATTAAGGAGTTGAGATGTTATGAAAAAATTTATCTGGTTATTTTTTGGGCTTAGTATTTGGTTTCACAATGCTTTTGCTAATGAAGAGATGGTCGTCATACGTTCAAATACCGCCCTTTTCAGTGTAGGACAATTATTGTCCGTTGCGACACCACTAACACTACCTCAAGATACCGAAATAACATTAGTTTTTGCTGACGGTCAAGCACTAACATTGCATGGCGAATATCAAGGACAAGTGCAAAAACCACACCCTTTAGCTGTTGAAACGACAAGTTCATTTCAACCTGTTGCCGTAGAAAATGCAAAATCGGATAGTGTAGCCGTTGCATTGGCGGGAATTTTGCAAAGTAACGTGTTATCCACGCCATTAACACGCAGTCCGCAAGAATCACCAACAGACTTATGGTTAGTCGATATTAGCACGAAAAAACGTCATTATTGTGTTGCTGACCCCGAACAATTGACATTATGGCGACCAGAAAATGACAGCCGACTTGCAGGTGATTTATTGATAAAACATAAATCTACAGGACAACAATCGGAAGTTGTTTGGCCTGCAAACCGTTCAACCATCCAGTGGCCACACAATTTGCCTGTTGTGTATGGCGATACTTACACGGTGGAGTTAAATAGTCGACATGGCAGTTCGACATTTAAGATGTTGGTATTGTATCAACTTCCTGAAAATTTACCCACTGTCTCACATAAAGTGGTGTGGATGGTTGGTAAAGGATGTATTCTACAGGCAAATATGTTGATGGCAGGATTGCGCTAAAAGTAAAATAGATTGTAAGTCATTTTAATGACTCGTCATGCAATCCCCTAAGCGTCACTGCATCAACATTACTGCGGGTTGGGCGGTAATATTACCCAACAATACCATTCCAACCCCCAGTTTTTCACTTAATTTAACATCACTAGCCACTCATTATTAACAATACAATAATATTTATTTCTGACTCTTCTCTTAACGACATAGTGACTATAACGTTATATGGAAAAAATTATTTTTACTGGACCTATGGGCGCAGGCAAAACAACTGCCATCAGTTCGATTAGTGAAGTCCCCCCCATTTCGACCGATGTGCGCTGTTCTGATGACGAAGGACAAGCTCGTAAAGAAACAACAACCGTTGCGATGGATTATGGCTACTTTACACTTGACGACGGTCAGCGCGTGCATTTGTACGGTACACCGGGACAGCAACGCTTTGATTACATGTGGACAATCTTAGCTAAGGGAGGAATTGGTCTGGTACTGCTCTTAGATAATGCCCGTCCAGACCCACTGGCTGACATGGATTTTTACCTAGATTCATTCAAAGATTTCATTGAACAAACCGGTGCGGTCGTTGGGATTACCCGTATGGATGTTTCTAATCGTGTCAGCTTAGACGATTACAGAAACAAACTTATGAGTCGCAATCAAATTTTCCCCCTCTTTGAAATTGATGCTCGTCAAGCGAATGACGTAAAAATTCTAGTTCATGCTTTATTGGCTATATTACAAGCACAAATGTGATAAAAGCAGTATGATAAATGCACTTGACTACACAGGGATAAAAAATATAAGTGTGGATTCAATGGCATAAATTATGCTAGATTGGCAAAAAAGCATTTTAACGCACGTAGTTTTTACGTGGTTCGTCATTGGTGCGATTAGTCGTTTACTGTTATATGCCCTATAAAATTTCCATCAAAGCGTTGGAGAAAAACGACAGCGTCTTCTTCAAATCCATGTTGCATCTGGTGCAAAGACAGCTCAGTGCAGAATGGGAGTTTGCAGAAGTTGCTGATATTACTGTGGTTGATGTTGAACAAACCGATGGCAAACGCTTTTGGGAACAAGCAATCAACGACAAAAAATGCGTTATCGCCTACGCGAGACATAATATCTATGACGCTCAATGGTTTTTACCCAAACCCATTCGCGTCCAACCGCTCATTACATTGTTAAACACCTTGCTTGAATGTCAAAATCACGCAAGTCAAATCCCCTTAAATAACACCACAGCTTCTCAACAACCCCTTATTGTTAAAACTATTATTGAAAGTTTGCCACCACTTGTTCCACAAATACCTGAAACATCTCTTAATAATGCAAATAACAACTTTGACCCAACACAATACTTACTAGGGCTATTACAAAAAGCAATACAAACTAAAAAAATCCAAAGATTTAGCTGTGCAGGATTACCCCCTGTTTATATATCCCCCACAGACCGACGTTGCTTTACCAACAAATTAGGTATGAGTTTAAGCCAACTGAGTTCTGCCCAAAAAATGATGTATGGGGCTTATGCTGAACATATTGACAGTACAGAACTATCCATAGATATGCTACTAACCGAAGTGGATAAAAATAATCTAGTTCTCTATCCAATAGAAACCCTACTTTGGATAACAACACTATCAGCCTCACATGGGCGACTCATCGTCTCCTACCCCTCTCGATGTTCTGTCCGTTTGAAACAATGGCCTAATTTTGCGGTTCTGCCACACCAACCTAGTCATATGAACCTTGCTGCGTTTATGCTCAAAAATGGGGTTGACCTACCCACCGTTGCTGCAAAAACGCAAGTAGAACTGAATGTTGTCATCGATTTCTTCAATGCCTGTCAAGTATTAGGCTTGACACAGACAGAAGAAAAACATAATCCACAACAGGAAAAATCTGTGTCAGGCGCAAAACGGCACTTGTTCAGAGGTATCCTGAAACGCTTAATGTCATGAGTGAAATCAAAATTGTATTTACTGGCAGTATGGGAGCAGGAAAAAGCACTGCAATCGCCACCATTAGTGAAATTCCAGTGATTAATACAGACGTGCGAGCAACTGATATTGAAACCGCACAACGGAAAGAAACAACAACTATCGCCATGGATTATGGTGAACTTACCTTAGACGATGGACAAAAACTCCGACTGTATGGTACACCGGGACAACAACGGTTTGATTACATGTGGAAAATCCTTACAAAAGGCGCACTAGGTCTCATTATCCTCATAGACAATGCAGGCTCAGACCCAATTGGCGATTTAGCCCGTTACCTAGATAATTTTCACGAATTTATCACCGAAACAACCGCCGTTATCGGCATTACGCGCACAGACATCAGCAATGAACCCAGTATTGAGGCATACTATGCGTTTTTACAAAATCGCAGCATTCAACTCCCCCTCTTCCCTGTTGATGCACGTTCAAAAGAAAGTGTCGTAATGCTCATACAAGCATTAGTGGCAATGTTAGAGTTTGGTTAACGTGTTAGTACATGCCCAACATGACAACTAACATAGGATATGGATTTCAATTATGGCAATGTTCTCAACAATACAACTGAAACAAATTGAACAAAGACTTGGTAAACTACTAGAAGATTGTAACGCAATGGATGCATGTGTAGTTGCAACCCTAGACGGACACTTGATAGCCATGCGACAAAAAGCCAATCAATACTCCCTAGACCGACTTGCAACCATGGGTAGTACCCTCATGTCCCTAGGCGACACCATTACAGCCGAACTACGCATGGGCGGATGTGAAAATGTCATCTCTGAAAACAAAGGCGGCATTATTGCCTTTATGCACGTCAACCAAGACCTCGTCTTAGTATCCCTCACAACCCATAAAAACGCGCTTGGAATGCTACTGAGCCATTCCCGACGCTGTGCAGAAGAACTTGCCAAAATGGTTACAGGGGCATAATTGCATTAAACAACATATTCATGTCAAAACCGCACAAGGTGGATGCGCATCCACCTCACTAGCGGTCTTACCTAACCCTTTCTTCATGCTACGCTACCGCTTATTTACCTACTTACTCATTCTTCTTCCTGCAACAAGTCTCGCAGAATCCACGGCTGACCAACTTCACCAACTCACCACCCGCATTCAAACCCTGCAAGACAAAATGCAAGACACCCGTACCGAATACGGACGCTTACAAAGACAACTCCAACGAAGTGAAGAAGACATCGGCGAAACCGCAGAACGCCTAGACGGACTTAACGAAGAACTCACCGACAAACGCAACAGCCTTGCCAACCTAGAACAACAACAACAACAACAAACCCAAAAACTAGAAGAACAACGACTAGCCCTTGCCAAACAAGTTCGAGCCGCCTACCTGACAGGACAACAAGACTACCTCAAACTCTGGCTCAACCAACAAGACCCCTTCACCGTCGGACGAGTTCTAACCTACTACGACTACATTAACCGCGCACGGATTCAAAAAATTGAAACCATCAACGCAACCCTACAACACATCCAAACCCTAAGCCAACAAATAAAAGACGAAACAAACACCATTAACACCCTCATAGACGAACACCACAACAAAAAAGCACACCTAGAAACAGGCTACCAAGACCGCCAAGGAATCCTTGAAGAACTCGCACGCACCATAGAAAGCACAGACAAAGAAATAAAACGCCTACAAGACGACAAAAAACAACTGGAACAACTACTAGGCATCGTCGACAAAACCTTTGAAACCCTCCCCCCCCCTGTAGAACCCAACACCGCCTTTACTGCACTCAAAGGCAACCTTCCCCTACCCGTAACAGGCAACATCACAAAAAAATTTGGCGATGAACTCATAGGCTCATTAAAATACCAAGGACTACTCATCAATGCACCACAAGGTGAAAAAGTAAAAAGTGTTGCCGCAGGACGCATCGCCTTTGCTGACTGGTTTCGCAACATGGGACAACTCATCATCATAGACCACGGCAAAGGCTACATGAGCCTATACGGACACAACCAAAGCCTCTACGTAAAAACAGGCGACTGGGTAGAAACAGGCAACCCCATTGCCAGTGTTGGCAACAGTGGCGGACGCAACATAACAGGACTCTACTTCGAAATCCGCTACCAAGGTGCACCCATAGACCCTTTAACGTGGTTACATAATTAAATATACTTGTAACAAATGGGTAACGTACCCAAATACAGCCTTATAGTTTCAGCTAAGTACCATAAAAATATGGTCGGAGAATTTAATGAACATCTTTTCCCGTCAACTACCTACACTTGTTGCTGGCACAGTGCTAGGCTCTTTCGTTGCCTTCACCTTTCTAGGAACAAACGTATTTGCCGAACGCGACGCAAGCACCAAAAGCATCCCGTTTGAAGACCTACGCGCATTTACCGAAGTTTTTCACCGCATTAAAAGCAGCTATGTAGAATCCGTGGATGACAAAACCCTACTACAAAATGCCATACAAGGCATGTTATCAGGACTAGACCCCCACTCAAGCTACCTCACAGAAGATGCCTACCAAGAACTACAAGTGGGTACAACAGGCGAATTTGGCGGATTAGGCATAGAAGTCGGTATGGAAGACGGCTTTGTCAAAGTCATCTCCCCCATAGACGACACCCCCGCACAAAAAGCAGGTGTTCAAGCGGGAGACATGATTATTCGCCTAGATGAAACCCCCGTTAAAGGCCTAAGCCTAACCGAAGCTGTCAAACTCATGCGCGGCAAACCCGGTAGCAACATCAAACTAACCGTTGCCCGAGAAAACGAAGACAAACCCATAACTATCAACATAGTTCGCGACATCATTCAAGTTAAAAGCATCCGTAGCAACACCCTAGAACCCGGCTATGTTTACCTAAGAATCAGCCAATTCCAAGCCCATACGGGAGATGACCTAGAAAAAGCCATAGACACACTGAAACAAGAAAATAAAGACGGCATCAAAGGACTCATCCTAGACCTACGCAACAACCCTGGTGGCGTACTCAATGCAGCGGTTGCCATTTCCGACGCATTCATTACTGACGGACTCATCGTTTACACCGAAGGACGGACAAACGACGCACACCTACAATTCAAAGCCCGTCCTGACGACCTATTAAACGGCGCACCCATTGTTGTACTCGTCAATGGTGGCTCAGCCTCAGCCTCCGAAATTGTCGCAGGCGCATTACAAGACCACAAACGCGCCATCATCATGGGTGAAAAAACCTTTGGAAAAGGCTCAGTCCAAACCATCCTACCAATGGGCAACAACGCCGCCTTAAAACTCACGACCGCCCGTTACTACACCCCATCAGGTCGCTCGATTCAAGCAGAAGGCATTATTCCTGACATCCCACTAAAACGCCTAGAACTTGCTGAAACAAAAACCGACGACTTAAGTTTACGAGAAGCCGATTTAGCCCGTCACCTAAACAAAACGAATAAAGCAGAAGAAGTTACCAAAGCCTTAGAAGCGGAAGACCTCAAAAACGGCAAACAACCTGCCAAAACCACAGAAAAGTCAAAGGAAGAAGAAAAACCTTTAGCACAACGTGATTACGCTGTTCATGAAGCCTTAAACCTGCTCAAAGGACTGATAATTTTAGAAGCCCGTAAATCTGCCTCTTAACATCAACAAAGCACAAAATAAAAACGCCCTCCATGAAAATGAAGGGCGTTTTTTATTATCTGAAACTGAGATGGCTATGAATAATCTAAATCAATATTTTTACTCAATAACAACGCATCCCAATAACGCTTAAACCCAATTTTACGTGGTTGCTCAAATAAACCTGCTTGCTCCAGCATACAAGTAACCATTTGCCATTCAGTAATTTGTGGGTAATGAAGCGGAAGCAATAACTCCTTACGGTGTAGAATGGGAGGGTTCTCTACGTTATAATGCCTTGATTGACCTTTCCCTGTATTCAAATCAATTTTATAACTACTTGTTAGAGTTGGAAAAGGATTAACAAAAAATCTAGGTAGCAACTCCCATTGAAACTCTACTAACTGATTATGTCTGCTCATATTTATTAGAAAAGCCCGCTTTTAAAAATCATGTCTAATCCAGATTTAGCGTTTTATTTAAATAAATTTACAAAACTTAGAGTTGATAAAACTAAACAAGGAACAATGAGCGGCAATGCGCCACATAAGCCTGTTTTACTAATTTCAGTTATTGAATTAATAGAAAAAAGAGTTATCAAAGACAATCGAATTTATTTGACACCAGATTTACAACAATTGTTTGAAGAGAATTGGCGATTATTAGTTACTACAGAAAATATATGTCAACTGATTAATCCATTTTTTCATTTAAAAAATGAAGGTTTTTGGTACTTAGTTGCACAAGAAGACCACCAAGCTACCTTAAACACTTTAAAAACAATTTCTAGTTTTAAGAAACTAACAACTTTAGTTGCTTATGCAAAGTTAAAAGAAAATCTGTTCAATCTTTTATTACAAACATTTGCTTGCCAAGAATTAAAATATCTTCTATTACAACACTATTTTCCAGAAACAATGCAAAATTACTTATACAAATAAGTTATGATTTTTTACGCCATCTTTCCATCACGCCCCTCTTTACTATTTGTTCCCAGCCATTAGTGCATCAGCAAAGTCCTCGCCATGAACCAAATGCTTTTTTTAGCTGTTCTGCATTTTCAGTTTCTTTGATATCAAGAAAACGTACTAGGTCTAAAGATTGCGCCCAGAATGTTTGTAAGTAAGCAATGAAGGACAAAAGTATTTCTATTAAAATAGCCTTTATCTAAATTTATATCGATTTCTAAAATAAACAACAGTGACGAACTTAAACAGCAGATAGGATAAAATACCCCCTATTTTCACTACCGTTAAAAACACGCACTGTTATGTTGACTTATCCAACGATTGACCCTGTTTTAGTTCAAATTGGTCCTTTTCCCATTCATTGGTACGGGTTAATGTACCTCATCGGTTTACTCATTGCGTGGGGATTAGGACATAGTCGCGCAAAACGCCCCGATTCCCCCGTTACGCCAGAACAACTTAGTGATTTAGTTTTTTATTCTGCATTAGGCGTTGTACTTGGTGGACGCTTGGGCTACATCCTTTTTTATGGTTTTCCGACCTATTTACAACATCCATTAGCAATGTTTGAGGTTTGGCGAGGTGGAATGTCTTTTCATGGTGGTTTGATTGGCGTGTTGATTGCAATGGCTATTTTTGCCCATAAAAATAATCGCACTTTTTTTCAGATGACAGATTTTATCGCGCCACTGGTTCCGCCGGGACTGGCTGCAGGACGTTTGGGAAATTTTATTAATGGCGAACTTTGGGGGCATCCAACCCAATCTATTTGGGGAATGCAAATCACGCAAGAATCAGTGATTACACGCTTACCCCAAAATTTGCAAGAAGCTGTTTTAAATGGAATGGGGCTTTATCCTACGCAGTTGTTTCAAGCCGCTTTAGAAGGGGTCGCGCTTTTTGTTATTCTGTGGATTTTCTCTAAAAAACCCCGTCCAACGATGGCAGTTTCTGGCTTGTTTTTAATTGGTTATGGCGTATTCCGTTTTATTGTTGAGTTTGTTCGTATGCCTGATGCACATATTGGTTATCTTGCGTTTGATTGGCTCACGATGGGACAGTTATTATCTTTTCCTATGATAATTATTGGGATAGGCTTAATGTTGTTTGCTTATCGTCGCCATTCTGTTCAGCAAGTATGAGCGCATTATTTTTCTGATGGTAAAGCTGCTGAGTTTCTCTCTAACCCTCTCTGTTTGTGGAGAGGGCGTAGCGTCAAAAAAACTTTCCCATTTAGGGGGAGTTAAAAGGAGAATTCTGCAAATTTTGATGTAGATAATTTCTAAATTTACCTAAAATACAGATTAACCCTATAATAAACCTTTAATAATAATCCCACCAAAGACAGATAATAAGATGACAAATTATCAAGAACAAACGCCGTTGATTCATATTCCGCCGTTTAATCAACTCTCTGCCGAAGAGTTGGATGTAGTTATGCAAGCGGTTGATATTGCCTATTTTAAAAAAGATGACTTTTTGATTAAACAGGGAGAATCTCCTGAATATCTTTATATTTTGCTAAAGGGGTTAGTGCATGAAATTAATGAGAATGAGGAACTAATTTCTTTTTATACTGCTCAAGATTGTATCGATGCGGTTGGATTACTTGAAGGCGAGAGTAAAAATAGTTTTCTGGCTAATCAGGAAGTTGTTTGTTATTTACTGCCAAAATCGACCTTTTTAACCACAATAGGCAGTAATAGTGCTTTTAAAAATACGTTTCATCAAAATTTAACCACGCGCTTAAATAATTTGTTAGAACAACGCCAAAATAAAGAAATGGCCTCTTTTATGTTGGCGAAAATCAGTGATATTTATATGCAACCCCCTGTATTTGTAAATGCGGATGCGTCAATTTATGAAGCTGTACAGAAAATGCAAGCGCATAAAGTCAGTGCGGTATTAGTGCAACGCGGTGATGAAGTTGGCATTTTTACGGATACAGATATTCGTAAACATGTTGTATTAGGTCGTGTTTCTGTAGATGCTGAGTTAGGGCAATTTTCAACTTATAATCTTATTAGTTTACAGGTAGATGACTTTTTATTTAACGCACGTTTAACCATGACGAAACATTCAGTTAAACGGTTGTTGGTTTATGAGAATGACAACATTATTGGTTTGCTTGACCAATTGGATTTATTTAGTTATTTCTCTAATGATTCACGCTTGATTGCTGTGCAAATTGAGCGGGCAACGACTAAGGAGCAGTTGAAAAAAGCCTGCGATACGGTTTTAACGATGATTCAATCTTTGTACGATAAAGGGGTGAAGATTCGTTATGTTTCCCAATTAGTGACGGAATTAAATCGGCGTATTTTCCACAAACTCTATGAATTCATTGCACCACCCGATTTATTGTTGAATTCTTGCTTGTTGGTAATGGGAAGCGAAGGACGCGAAGAACAAATTTTACGCACCGACCAAGATAACGCGATTATTTTACGTGATGGCTATACTTGCGAGAATTTGGACGCAATCACTCAAGAATTTACGGAAACACTTGTACAATTTGGTTATCCACCCTGCAATGGTAAAATTATGGTGAATAATCCGTATTGGTGCAGACCGTTAAAAGGGTTTCAAGACCAAATTTATGGGTGGATAGACCATCCGAATGAAGAAGCGTTGATGAATTTGGCGATTTTTTACGATGCGCATTGTGTCGCAGGCGATGCAGAACTGCTCAAAACAGCAAAAAACTATCTGTTTAAATTATTAATAGACAACAAGATATTTTATGCGCATTTTGCCCGTCCAACCTTGGCTTTTGAAACACCGTTAAATTGGTTTGAAAACTTTATTGTCGAAAAAAATCACAATCGCAAGCAGTTGAATATCAAAAAAGGCGGGATTTTTCCAATTGTGCATGGTGTACGGAGTTTAGCCATAGAAAATCGGTTGACGACGACGAATACGATTGAGCGGATTAGACTGTTGCAGAAAAACGGCGTATTACAACCTAAATTTGCCATTGAGCTGATTGAAGCTTTTTCTTTTATGAGTTGGGTACGGCTTCATGCGGAGTTGTTAGAAATCAACAATGGTGAGGATTATAACAATTACGTTGACCCTGATACATTGAACAAATTGGAACGAGATTTGTTGAAAGACTCATTTAAAATTGTTAATGAGTTTAAGAAGTTAATTACACATCACTTTAAATTAAATTTGGTAAGCTAATGTTTAACAAGAAACCCAGCCGCGAAAGCCTATTAGACGCGCAATTTGCCTTTTTATTTGACCCTGCACCTGCGAATGAATATGTTTGTATTGAGTGTGAAACCTCTACCTTAGCTTTAGAAACGGCCGAAGTGCAGGCAATTCATCTGGTTTTGATTCGAGATAATCGTATTTTAAGCAGTCAGAAATTATCGTTATTCGTCAAATCTTCCGCTCATCCAATGGAAGACAACCCTGATTATCTTGAACCATTGGATGCAGTGCGCCAATTGCTTTATTACATTGGTTCTCGCCCCGTGCTGGGTTACTATTTGGATTTTGATTTAAATTTATTAAATCAACAGATTGAGCAGTTATTAGGTTTTGCATTGCCTAATGAACAGATTGAAGTCTCTGGCATTTATTACAATAAACGTCAAAGTAAATCGCAACCCATCAATGTCGATTTACGGTTTGATACAATTGTTCGCAAATTAGACTTACCCATATTAGGTAATGCTAACAATGCCTTAACACATGTTATCACAACGGCTTTAATGTATATAAAGTTGCAACATTTGGTGAAAGTGGATTGAAGAAATAGGCTTAAGGCGTGTTATCAAAAGCGTTTTCTTCTCAATCGGGAGGGATTTTATCTCTCCATTGAGGGGGAGAGGTTAAATCCTGCCTTTGTCTTTAATCATTTTCGGGGTGTTGCTTGTTTAACCCCAGTTCGATGAGGTAAAGCGGTTTTAAGTCTTTTCAAGGGGATTTGGATACGCAGTTCGAACAAAACTAAAAAATCATCCAGTACTAGACTTACACTTAATAGAGTAAACGTTTATAGCATTTAAAATGGTGTGAACCCAGTGAATACCCTACAAATTTCTCCAGATATACTCCAATGGGCTGCCGAACAAAACGCACTCAGTATGGACGCACTTATCGATTTGTTGGGGCGTGCTGAATCTAAACGTCAAGACTATCTAGCTGGAAAACTCACTCTTAAGCAAATAGAAACACTTGCTCAAAAAACCCATATTCCCTTTGGCTACTTTTTTCTTGATACGCCACCCAAAATAGTTCGCAATAATAGCCTGCCTGACCTGCGGCAATTGCCTGAGTTTGTCCCATTGAGTGCCGATTTTTTCGACACCCTAGACGATGTCCTACGCAAGCAACAATGGTTTATAGCGTATCTAAAAGCACAGACTTATAACAATCTGGATTTTGTCGCTCGCTTCAAAAACACTTCTGTTTCTGCTCAGAAAATTGCAGAAGACATTCGAAACACCTTAAATTTTACCCACCAAGAACAAGCAGAATGTGCCAATGCACAGGCTTTTTTCAACTTATTGAGTACCAAAGCAGAAGCAGCGGGTGTTTTAGTCTTTAAAAATGGCATTGTGAAAAATAACACACATCGAAGTTTATCGGTGGCGGAATTCCGAGGCTTTGCCATTGTCGATAAGCTCGCCCCTGTGATTTTCATCAACGGCAAGGACAGCGAAGCCGCATGGGTGTTTACCTTAGCTCATGAATTGGCGCATATTTGGCTGGGTGAAAGTGGTATATTCAATCTTCCCTACGAACAGCCTTACCATGCCCAGCAACTTGAAAAAGACTGCAATCAAATAGCTGCCGAATTATTAGTGCCTGAGACCCTGTTTTTGAATGCGTGGGAACAACAACCTGACATCGTCGCACTCAGCAAAGTATTCAACGTTAGCGTGTGGGTTATTGCAAGACGTGCTTATGACTTCAATAAGATAACGCGGGAACAGTATAAGGCTGTTTTGAATACTTCCAAGAAAACGGCTAAATCGGGAGGCGGAGATTTTTACAAAATACTGCCGACTAGAAATAGTAAACGTATTACACAAGCTATTGTGAGTTCTGCATTGAGTGGCAACATGATGCTGCGTGAGGCAGCAAGCCTATTAAATGTACAACCCCATACCATTATGGAACTGAGCAAAAGGCACTTAAGTTAATGGGTTCAACGTCTAAATTTTTACTGGATGCTAACGTCTTTATTCAAGCTAAAAACTTACACTATTGTTTTGATTTTTGCCAAGTCTTTTGGGATTGGATTATTCAAGCCCATCAAGCAGGCATTGTGTTCAGTATTGACAAAGTAAAACAGGAACTCGAAAACGGCAAAGAAGATGATCCTGTGCGCCAGTGGATAGATGATGAACGCTTGAGCAAATTTTTCTTAGCTGACCTGAACGATACCCAAGTTGTAAACGTTTATCGCGAAATCGTAAACTGGATTAGTCGTGATACGCACTATACTGAACTCGCTAAAGCAGAATTTCTTCGTGCTGATATTGCAGATGCTTCTCTCATTGCCGTTGCCATGACTCACAATTACACCATCGTGACCCATGAAAGAAGTGATCCAAACGCAAAACGCCGCGTGCTTATTCCAGATGCAGCAAAAGAATTTCGGGTTGAGTGTGTTTTAATTTATGACTTGTTAAGTAAATATGCAGCACATTCATTTCAGCTAAAACAATAAAATCTGTGCAGTATCCCTCATAAAAAAAGCGATTCGGTTTTCTCCGTTGTTTTTTTATGTCCCTTCCTTTAGCAAAAGCTTTTTAGAATTTGAATTGTCCCATTCTCCATTCATGTTTCAAATTTCATGGCATATATTAGGATTCTCCTTTAAATAACGCTTGTAATACTCACTAAGCCAAAAGTCATCAACCGAACAGAGTAAATAGGTTATTTTTATTATATTATACATTGCTGTACCTTTGGGAGTGGATATGATGCACCATCACCATTATTCCCTATTTTCCTCGAGGTACAACTTTTTTATGAGTTTCTTTTCTTTCTCTACATTTTCTCAGCTATTTTTAATTCTACTGCTTGTTTTATATATATAATATGTCTAGTTGAAGTTTCCTAGTAAGCAATCTACCCTCTCTGTCCTATCTATGCGAAAATGCTAATAATCTCCCTACAACAGTGCAGATAGTGATGAATACAACGCCCGCTTGGCATTTTTGGATAGACCGGGGTGGCACATTTACGGATATTGTCGCCCGCTCCCCCGATGGCCGTTTACATACACATAAATTGCTTTCAGAAAATCCTGAGCAATATCAAAATTCTGCCATTTATGGCATTCGTCATTTATTAAAACTACAAGCTGATGAAGCTATTCCGCCCGTGATTGCTGAAGTGCGTATGGGAACGACTATAGGCACGAATGCCCTGCTGGAACGCAAAGGGGATGCCATTGCATTGTTGACAACGCAAGGGTTTGCCGACGCGCTCCGCATTGGCTACCAAAATCGTCCGCATATTTTTGCGCGAGAAATCATTTTACCAACGCAACTCTATAAAACAGTTGTAGAAATAGAAGAGCGTTTAGACGCGAAGGGAACAGTTTTAACCCCTTTAAACGAGGCAAAAACCCAGCAAACGTTACAACAATTGTATGCTCAAGGTTATCGAGCAATTGCTATCGTTTTAATGCACGCTTATCGTTTTCCTCAGCATGAACAACGGATTATAGAATTAGCGCGGGCAGTCGGTTTTAGCCAAATATCTAGCTCACACGCAACTAGCCCACTGATTAAATTTGTCGCACGCGGGGATACAACGGTTGTTGATGCTTATTTATCGCCTGTTTTGCGCCGTTATGTGGATACTGTTGCACAAGAATTAGGCGAAACACGGGTTTTTTTAATGCAATCTAATGGTGGATTGGCAACAGCACAGGTTTTTCAGGGTAAAGATAGTATTCTGTCAGGGCCTGCGGGGGGCGTTGTTGGTGCCGTAGAAACCAGTCAACAGGCTGGGTTTGCGAAAATTATCGGCTTTGATATGGGTGGCACTTCCACTGATGTTTCTCACTTTGACGGCGTATATGAACGGGCATTTGATACCCATGTTGCGGGGGTACGTTTGCGGGTACCGATGTTATCCATTCATACCGTTGCAGCGGGGGGCGGGTCTTTATGCACGTTTGACGGAATGCGTTTTCGCGTAGGCCCTGAATCAGCGGGGGCAAATCCCGGTCCTGCGTGTTATCGGCGAGGGGGAGCGTTGACGGTAACGGATTGCAACGTGTTATTGGGTAAAATTCAACCCACATTGTTTCCTGCGGTGTTTGGCGAGCATCATAACCAACCGTTAGATGTTGATGCGGTTAGACAAAAATTTCAACAGCTTGCTGATGAAGTCACGCAGACAATGGGTCAACATACCAGCCCTGAAGCGATAGCAGAGGGTTTTTTACAGATTGCGGTGGATAATATGGCGAATGCTATCAAATATATCTCCACGCAACGCGGTTATAACGTCACGGAATATGCTTTGTGCTGTTTTGGGGGGGCGGGTGGGCAACATGCTTGCGCAGTTGCGGATGCGTTGGGAATGCAAACGATTGTAATTCATCCCTATGCAGGCGTGTTATCCGCGTATGGCATGGGCTTGGCGGATATTCGTGTGTTACGCGAACAAAGCGTCGAACAAAGTTTAAATGCAGCGATATTGCCAATAATAGCCGTTATTTTACAACAATTAAGCGATACCGCTCGCGCACAAGTGCAAAGCCAACAAACGGCACAAGGTGCAATTAGCGTTTTACAACAAGTCTATTTACGCTATCAAGGGACAGATACCGCTTTAATTGTGCCTTATAACAGCATAGAAAATATGTGCTTAGCTTTTCAACAAGCGCATCAACAACGTTATGGTTTTATCATGCCCGATTGTGCATTATTGGTGGAAGCAGTGGCGGTAGAAGCGATAGGACATACTGCATTTCCAAGCGTTGCGTTAGTAACAACAACGGATAAAACCCCCAGTACACCTGTCATGAGCCAGTTTTACAGTAATGGGCGATATTATCCCGCGCCTATTTATTACCGCGAACAATTAGCGGTTGGTACGGTGATTCAAGGAACGGCGATTATTGTTGAAAGTATAGGTACAAATATTATTGAAGAAGGATGGCAAGCAGAAATCCATGCGCAAGGACATTTAATCGTTAAACGGGTGCAACCCTTAGCGCGTAACAAAGCGATAGGCACACATGTTGACCCTGTGATGCTGGAAATTTTTAATAATCTATTTATGTCTATTGCTGAACAAATGGGGCTTACGCTGGCAAATACGGCGTATTCGGTAAATATTAAAGAACGCTTGGATTTTTCCTGCGCATTATTCACTGCGGAAGGCAATTTGATTGCAAACGCGCCACATATTCCCGTACATTTGGGTTCAATGGGCGAAAGTGTGCGCACAGTAATTCGCAATCAATCTATTCAATATGGTGATGTTTTTCTCATCAACTCGCCTTATCACGGTGGAACGCATTTACCCGATTTAACGGTGATTACCCCCGTTTTTCTGACGGAATCTGCGGAAAAACCACATTTTTATGTTGCCTCACGCGGACATCATGCCGATATTGGCGGTATTACTCCCGGTTCTGTACCGCCACACAGTCGCACAATAACCGAAGAAGGTGTTTTAATTGCCTGTTTTAAATTGGTTGCTCAAGGGATTTTTCAAGAGTCCGCGCTTCGGGCATTATTAGCTGATAGCCCTTATCCTGCCCGCAATCCCGCTCATAATATTGCCGACTTGCGCGCTCAAATTGCGGCAAATGCACAGGGTGTGCAAGCCTTACGGGCTAAAGTTGCCCAATTTGGTTTAGATATTGTTTTAGCCTATATGCAACATGTACAAGATAACGCTGAAGAATGTGTGCGACGCGTCATAGACCGTTTAGTCTTAGCAGATGGTGATACAGCAAGATTTACCTATCCAATGGATAGCGGGGCAGTTATTCAAGTTAGCCTGCATTTAGACCGTGTAAATCGTCAAGCAACGATTGATTTTACAGGCACATCGGCACAACAAGCGAATAATTGGAACGCGCCTAAAGCCGTTTGTATCGCTGCTGTTTTGTATGTCTTTCGCACGCTGGTTGACCAAGCAATTCCCTTGAATGAAGGTTGTTTAAAACCGCTGACTATTCATATTCCAGAAGGTTGTTTACTCAATCCGCATCCACCCGCAGCCGTTGTAGCGGGCAACGTGGAAACCTCGCAAGTTGTCACGGATGCACTTTATGGTGCGTTAGGCGTGATGGGTGCGGCGCAAGGAACAATGAATAATTTCACCTTTGGTAATGCACGTTATCAATATTATGAAACGATTTGTGGTGGTGCGGGAGCAGGTGATGGTTTTGCGGGGGCAAGTGCTGTGCAGACACACATGACTAATTCACGTTTAACTGACCCTGAAGTCTTAGAGTGGCGTTTTCCTGTATTATTAGAGGCTTTTACGATTCGTCAAGGCAGTGGTGGGGCGGGACGTTGGCGCGGTGGTGAGGGTGTAACACGCCGTTTGCGTTTTCTTGAACCCATGACAGCGGGGATTTTATCAGGACATCGACAAGTTCCACCCTATGGGATGCACGGGGGTGAGGCGGGACAAGTAGGGAAAAATTACATCGTGCGTGCAACAGGGGAACAAGAAGTGTTAGCAGGTATTGCAACGGCCGACATGCAGATAGGCGATGTTTTTGTGATTGAAACCCCCAGCGGTGGCGGATATGGGAAAGTAACAGCAGATTAATATTGCGAAATCTCTCAAGGTAACGCGGATAGCACCGCACCATGCTATCCGTTTATCCAAAGTCTATGGGGGTTAGCTATTGTTCTAATGCTTCCCAACGGGCATAAACTGTTTTTAACTCAGCTTCCACTTTTTGCAATTTTGCAGTAGTCGCACTTGTTTCAGCGGCAGGTTTACGATAGAACTCAGGGGCACTCATTAATAATTGTAAATCATGCAATTGTTTTTCTAACTGTTCAATTTTAAGAGGTAATTCTGTGAGTTCTTTTTGCTCTTTGTAGCTGAGTTTGCGTCCTTTGTTTGCGACAGGGGGCGGTGTGGTTTTTTCTGCTTTTTTAACAACCGTTGTGGGTTTTCCGCTATCTATGGTTGCAGGGCGTTGATAAAGCCAATCTTCATAACCACCAACGTATTCAGCAATGTTTCCTTCCCCTTCAAAAACAATGGTAGAAGTAACAACATTATCTAAAAAACGGCGGTCATGACTGACTAACAATAATGTACCTGTGTATTCTGAAAGCAATTCTTCTAATAATTCCAACGATTCTACATCTAAATCATTGGTAGGTTCGTCTAACACTAATACATTAGCGGGCTTTGTGAATAAACGTGCCAATAATAAGCGATTCCGTTCTCCCCCTGATAATGATTTGACGGGTGAACGCGCCCGCGCAGGCGGAAAGAGAAAATCAGCAAGATAAGACATAACGTGTTTTCGTTGTCCATTTAATTCAATAAAATCTTGCCCTTCACTAATCACATCGAACACACTTTGTTCTGGGTCAAGTTGCGCCCGTAATTGGTCAAAATAGACCACGTTCAATTTTGTCCCGTGTTTGATTGAGCCACTGTCTGGGGCTAATTCACCCAGTAAAATTTTTAATAAGGTGGTTTTACCCGCCCCATTTGTGCCGATTAGTCCGATGCGGTCGCCTCGAAAAATAACGGTAGAAAAATCACGAATAACGGCTTTATCACTGTAAAACTTATTAATTTTTTCTGCTTCAATAACAATCCGTCCTGATGTATCGCCTTGTTCCACTGTAAGGCGTATCGTCCCCATTTTTTCCCGCCGTTGTTTGCGTTCTTCGCGTAATTTTTTTAACGCACGCACTCGTCCTTCATTACGGGTACGACGGGCTTTAATTCCCTGACGAATCCACACTTCTTCTTGCGCTAATACTTTGTCAAACTTGGCGTTATGTGTGGCTTCTGCGGCTAAATTCGCTTCTTTTAGCTGTAAGTAAGTTTCGTAATCGGAGGGATAGCTGACTAATTTGCCACGGTCTAATTCGATAATCCGATTTGCTACGCGTTGCATAAAACGGCGGTCATGGCTAACAAATAGTAAACCACCTTTGAAGTTAATCAGTATTTCTTCAAGCCAGTCTATCGCTTCAATGTCCAAATGGTTAGTCGGTTCGTCTAACAGCAATAAATCGGGTTCTTGAATAAGGATTTGTGCCAATGCGACGCGACGCTTCCAACCACCTGATAACTCACTTATTTTTTTATCAGCAGGCAGTTCAAGACGTGATAAAACTGTTTCTACTTTTTGCTCTAACATCCAGCCATCTTGCGCTTCTAATTGGTGTTGAATTTTTTCTAATTGTGCAAGCAATTCATCGGTAACCGTGTGGGTTAATTCTTGTGTCAGTGCATGATAAGATTCCATCAGTGTGCCAACCGTCCCTAAGCCTTTGGCAACCGCATGAAAGATGGTATCAGTCGCTTCAAATTCAGGTTCTTGCGCAAGATAGGCGATGCGGGTACTGGCTTGACGTTCAACTCGCCCATGGTCGGGCTTAATCTCACTGCTGATGATTTTTAATAGTGTGGATTTTCCTTCACCATTGCGCCCAATCAAACAAATTCTTTCCCCACTTTCTACCCGTAATTCAACATTATCTAACAAGGCAACATGCCCATAAGCAATACCAACTTTATCCAAACTGATTAATAACATAAATAATTTGCCTGTAAAGAGTTATATGAATACTGAGTTTTTTAGTCTTGTACTAATGGAGAGTTTTTAATTGACTTCGTGCTATTCTATCACTTAGAATTTTATATTAAATTGAATTTATAGGTTTTTTAAGATTAACTGTTCACTTTTATAAGGATTTTTATTATGCGTGTTGTAAAAAGTCTATTGGCTTTTGCAGTCGTCATCATTGTTAGCGGTATCACGACTGTGACACATGCAGAGAACAGTCAAATTGAGGAGGCAATAACCGCTGTTGAGGGGCAATTAGTCGATAGTTGGCAAGATGAAAATTATCCTTCAGTCGTAGATTTTCGCAGTCCTAATTTGGTGAATCCAAGTCTTTTTGAATTGGTTAATCAGTGTGAAAGCCTTATTGATACAGCGGGACTTCCACAAAATATGAAGGATTTACTCGGTGAACCTGCCCTTTTTACGGTCAGTCAGTCTGAAGAGGGTATTAAACATCGTGTCTTAGCAAAATATGATTTATCACGCAGTGAGACTGAATATCTTTATATTTTACAAAGTACCCGTGAATTAGTTTATCTGCTTTTTTATGACTACTATATGATATTTGCGAATGAACAGATTAAGGCAACAAATGCGCAGGTTGCACAGGCAATAACGGCAATACTGCAAGATTCTGCAAAGCCTTCTATCAGCAATCTGCTTGAACTAAGTATTCTTGAGAGTCTTAGTGTGTCAATTTTTATGGCGATACGCAATCTTGCCATTATTCTTATGAAGGAACAGCTTCGCACTGCATCTGAACGGCTTGAAGCAGCAGCAATAGCCGCATCAGAAGAACAAAATTCTTTAAAACAATTATCTGTAGCAGACAACCACCTTTCAAAACGCACTGTTTGGTCTTCTTGCATAGATAATCATGACGTTCCACGCTTTACAGCCATTCAACTTACAGATAGGGATAAAGAATTTTCGGTTGTGCATATTATTCCTTCACAAACCACAGGGGTTGAGGTTTATTTGGGTTATAACACGGGTGACAAGCCTACATTTGCGACCATTAATAAACTAAGTCAATTGATGATAAATGGTCATAATCCCACATTAGAACAAGCGTTTAAATTTATATCTGTGTGGATAGATTATATGCCAGATTACGATTTGTCAGTCATCGAATAATCTGTATTCAGCGCGTAAAAAGACGGATAGCATCGCTTGTTGCTTGCAACAATGCTATTGGTTTTCTTTATTCTTTCGCAAGCAGTTTAATAAGCCCATATTCTTTCAATTCTGCCACTGTTTTTTCCACAGTTGTTAAAATTGTTTCAGGCGTTAAACGAAAACGGTTTTGAATTTCTTTGGCAATCTCTGCCGTGCTGTGCATTCCATCACATAGTGACCAAATCAACGAGGCGGTCGGATTAAGCATGTAAACCTTGCCCGTGCGTGGGTCATGCAGCACAATTTCTTGGTCAATTTGTTGGGAGAGGACGGCGAGTTGTTGCGGATAAGTTGGGTAAATCATGAATTATTTCCACCATATTATCGAGTTGCCCGACTTGTAATTGATAACAATGTGTATCAGTTAAAAATTGACTTAATGGCATGAGTAGTTGAATGGGATGGTTTTGTACTAATACGGAATGCTGTCCACCCAGAAAGGCACGGAGTAATGCCATTGCACCCGTGAGTTTAGACAGTTTTTGCAATACAGGTGATTGTTGGTAACAGGTTGGCGCAACGCCTTCTTGTTCTACATTTAATATTAACACATTATAATGGTCACAATAGTCATAAATCGTTTGTAAACAAGACTCTTCAACTTGTAAAACAGGTAATTGTGTGGTGTCTTTATAAGTAACGGCTATAAAACCTGTCACACACTGTAATGCCTTAAATAATAAGGGAGGTAGGTCTAGCAATGTGACATAACAACAACGGGGTTTATCCGCTATGTCTGCTTGTAAAACAATTAAATAGCTAGGAAAACAAGCATGTCCCAAGAGTTCAGCAGATAATTGCAATGCCTGACGTTTTCGGCTGTCGCTCACAATTCGATGGGGTGGATATTCCCATTGATATTGTTGAAAAATCGCTTTTGTTCCTGTACGCACCCATAAACAACGTGGATAAGGACTTAATTCGCCTGTGTGTAAAGATAATGCGGCCATTTCGTCTGATAATAGTTTAAATCCTTGTTTTACCAGTGCAAGGCTTAGTGTCGTTTTACCACAGCCAGAATCCGCAACTATAATATACCCTTGATTATTAAAAGATAAAGCCGCAGCATGACACAGTAAATGGCTACGAATTTGTGCAAGCGTCTGGCGCAAAATCACCCCATGAGCGATTGCAGGCAATAAATCAGTATGTTTAACCACATATCGGTGTGTAGGCGTAATTAAGCAGGGTTCAGGATAAGATTGAATTTGATAAATATGTAGTGGCTTATCAATGGGTATTGCCACTTGAAAATGTTGATACATCGCATCAAACAATTGCAAACTGGGCTGATGCGTCGTTTGTAGTTGAATAATCTGGTCAAAAAATTGATAAGTGGGAAAAACATTGGACATAAAAGTGGATTATAGCGTTTTCCACATGCAAATGGCGGTCGCAGGACATAAACTATGAAATTCAGGTGTTTGTCGTAAGATAGCAGGAAATTCTTCACGCTTTAATAATTGATAACCGCGTTTAGTAAAAAAAGCAACGGCAGTTGTGGTGAGCAAATAGAGTGCGGTTAATTTTTGCTCTTTAGCATATAACTCAGCCATATCAACTAGTTCACTGGCTAAATTGCTATCTCTATAAGGGGATAATACGGCTAATGAACGCAATAGCCCTATATTGCCCCATTCTTCCATACCAATGGAAGCAATACAGGTTAAGCGTTGTTTTACAAGCCAAAAGCGGGGTAAATGTGTAGGCGTTAAGTCTTCAAAGGGAAGGTGGCAATCAGTCAGCAGTTGTTGAATAGCCGATAAATCACTTGCTTCGGCAATAGTAATAAACGCCATGCAATCCCTCGTTTGTCTTATATCTTAGTGATAAAAAATTATTTTTTCTTAAAGGCTTCGACTTGCGCTTTAATCCACGGATAGGTTTTTGCTAATCCATCTTTTAGGGGTTCAGTCGGTTTCCAGCCTAGTTTCTGCATAATCAAGTGATTATCAGAGTTGCGCCCACGCACACCTAATGGACCGGGAATATGGTTTAAGTTTACCTGTTTTCCTGCAATTTCCATAATAATCTGTGCGAGTTGATTAATGGAAACCATTTCCTCAGAACCAATATTGACAGGGCCTGTCCAATCAGAGCGCATTAAACGTAAAGTACCTTCTAAACACTCGTCAACGTATAAAAACGAACGGGTTTGTTTTCCATCGCCCCAAACGTCAATTGTACCACCATCAGCGACTTCTGCGATTTTACGGCACAAGGCAGCGGGTGCTTTTTCGCGTCCATCACGCCATGAACCTTCAGGGCCAAAAATATTATGGTAGCGGGCAACCCGCACAGTTAGGCCATGATTACGTTGATAAGTTAAATATAGGCGTTCACTGAATAACTTTTCCCAACCATATTCACTATCAGGTGCGGCAGGATAGGCTGATTCTTCTGACGTTTTTGGGTCATCAGGATTTAACTGATTATATTCAGGATAAATACATGCTGAAGATGAATAAAAAATCCGTTTTATATTGCGTTTATAGCACACATCCAACATGTTTAAATTAATTAAGGCGGAGTTGTGCATAATATCGGCATCGTTTTCACCCGTAAAAACAAAGCCCGCCCCGCCCATATCCGCTGCCAATTGATAAACTTCATCAAAACAACGGTCAACAACCGCGCGACAATTAGCGGGGTCACGTAAATCAGCAACTAGAAAATCATCCGCTTGAGTGGGCGCGAATTGTGGAAATTTTAAATCGACACCACGTACCCAAAAACCCTCACGTTTTAAGCGATTAACTAAATGACTGCCAATAAATCCTCCTGCCCCACAAACTAAAGCTGTTTTTTGCATAACTATCTCCTAAGAATTGAAAATTTTTAAAAATTGTTCGCTGATTGTATCAATCGCAAAATGTTGTTGTGCATAGTAACGTGCATTGTCGCCCATACTTTGCCGTTCAGTTGGATTTTCTAATAGGGCTTGTGCATGGCGAATAAATCCTTGTTCATCAGATGGATGCACAGTTTTGCCACAATGTGATTGATTAACAATTTTTGCCCCTAAATTATTATCAGGTACAGCAACTAACAGCGGTTTACCGATACAAACATAACTCAGTATTTTTGACGGTACGGAATAAATGGCAGCATCAGGCTCTAAAATCGCCATTAATACATCCGCACTGGATAAAACGGCTGACATTTGTTCAAAAGGTTGAAATGGTAAGATTTTTAAATTTTGTAGGTCTGCCCCTTGTGTTTTTAGCCAGTCCGCACCGATGCCTTGCGAAATGACGACAATGACAACGTCGGGATGAGATTGAAAATGTCGTGCTAAAGCAAGCAATAATTGTGGATTGTGTTTAAAACCCAACATACCCGCATATAAAAACACGGTTTTATCGGCTAATCCTTGGGCGATTGACCATGTATTGCGTTTTGTGGTGGGAGTTAATTCATTGAGTGGTGCCCAGTTAGGAATGACATGAGCATTCGGGTGTTGTCCTGCGTAGTCAGCAAGGGCGGGCAGAAAATCTTCGCTGATAACTACAACTGCATCACTGCGTTGTAACAAGCGTTTTTCCAACCACATGTAATATTTGCCAATAAGACCACCAACAATCGGTAGTTTCTGCTTTAAAATCTTATACGTGGCAAAACCATTTAAATCTTGTACCCAAAACATAAAACGGCTGTTAATTTGTTTTGCGCAGCGTTGGGCGATGGCTTGGGCTTCTAGGGGCGTATTTGCGGATAAAACGATAGTGGGTCGTTCATCACGAATTAATTGCGCAAGGACGCGCCCATATTCCCGTTCTTGTTGCCAACGTTTCACAAAATTATATTTTTGAATTTCTTGTGAGGTTCGCAGGGGAATAATGCGCAGAGTTGCGGGGTCATCCGTTTGTTGTTGTAAATTGCCTTTTGCACCTTCAACGGTTGCACAATAAGCGTGGATAACGGTATAGCCACGTTGTGCTAAAGCGCGGCTGAGTTGTACTTGAAAAGGATGTCCTGCGTAGTCGTGGATGAGGATTTTCATTTAGCGCGAATAGCCTTAATAATTCTATTTAAACCATCTTTGGTTGTTGAGATAACGATATTTGGTTGCGTACCTTTATTCTGATGTGCAACCTAATTTCTATAGCTTTCGCAGAAACTTGATAAATCTTCCAAATATCTGGTATTGGATTTGTTAATGTAGTGTACATAGTGATTTAATCTTAACATTTAATAAGAGCAATCATGAAATATACCTATAAAATTAATAGCTTTTTTTGTTAGAAGCATTATTGCTGTCGTTTTGTTCTACAACAGACCAAAATTCATTCTCACCAAGCGGGGTGTTTAAAAGCTTTAATTTCTTTGATGAAATCCACGGTTCAATATCCCTATATGGTTCATTTTCCTTTTGATTTCTTGGCATATTTTTCTCAGTTTAATAAAAAATTACAACGGCTTCCGCGCTTCCATCGTCAATGTATGCGGTGTCACGAAATCCGATTCGAATTCTTTCGCAAAGACATTTTCGCCCACACCTAAGTCTTGCAAGCTTGTAGTGCGGGTAGGCATACAAATTTGAATATCAATAAATCCTGCCTGTCTCATCAGTTCACATAAATACGTTTCATCAAAAGCGGTTAAATGTTCACTGCGACAGAAAATAAAGTTGATAAAACGCCCGCCTAAACTGTCGCGTTTATCAGGGTAGTCAATAAACCACGCACTATCGCCTTCTACATATTTGCGGCAGGCATTGCCTAAATGAGGAACGCCGATGCGAATACCGCCGCCTGCCCGCACAACGCGAAATAAATCCGCAAAATGCGTGGGAATATGTGGGTCAGGTAGATGTTCTATTACATGGTTAGAAAACAAAACATCAACAGACTTATCTTTGAATGGTAAAGGGTCGCGCAAATCTGCCCATACGTCTAATTTGGCACTGATTAGATTTGCGTCTAAATTCAGCCAACCATCTAAATATTTGCCACGTCCCGGCCCTAGTTGGACTTTTAAGCCTTGTGTAGGACAGCGGAAATGTTTGTAAATTAGCCCATTTATCTTCATGGGATAGCGGGCTAGTGTGTAATAAAGTTGGCGTAGTGTGCGAGAAATCATTGTTTTTTATTGGATGTGGTTTATTGAGTATCAATATTATTATCTAAATCTATCAATAGGATATAGAGATAGATTTAGGTGGAAAATCTTATTCTTGTCGGGTAATCAAATAATCACCTAACACTAATACGTCCATTTTTGTCCTTAAGAAGCAATCAAGGGCTTCTTCTGGACGACAAACAACGGGTTCATTTTCATTAAACGAGGTGTTTAAAACGATGGGAACGCCAGTTTGTTGTTGGAACTGTTGAATAAGTTGGTAGTAAAGTGGGTTGGTTTGTTGTTCTACGGTTTGTAGCCGTCCTGAACCGTCAACATGGGTGACTGCGGGTATTTCTGCACGTTTTTGAGGATGAATGGTAAAAACTTTCATCATAAACGGTACATCATCATCTGTTTCAAACCAGTCGAGTACTGACTCGCGCAAAATAGCAGGTGCGAAAGGGCGGAAAGACTCACGGCGTTTAATCTTATGATTTAAAATATCTTTCATGTCAGGACGGCGAGGGTCTCCGAGAATGGAGCGGTTGCCTAACGCGCGTGGACCCCATTCCATCCGTCCTTGAAACCAGCCTATTACTTTACCTTCTGCAATGGCTTGTGCGGTTTTTTCGCATAATATTGTATGGTCTGTGAGGTGTTGAATGGTGCAGTCAGCCGTTTGTAATTCCGTCTGTTTGGTATCCAAAAGGGTTTTAAAGTCAGTATCGGTAAATTCAGGCCCCCAGTAGGCATGATTCATCACAAATTGAGGGGGCAGCGTACTGTTTTGTTGAAACCATGCGACGTAAGCCGCACCAATTGCACCACCTGCGTCTCCCGGTGCTGCTTGGGCATACATTTTTTGGTAGTGCTAAAGAGAAAGTGATATTAAAATAAGAAAACAGAAGAAAGAGAAGAGTCCCTAAAATGCTAACCTGCCCAAGCTGTAAAGCGACACACATCGTGAAATACGGAAAAACCCGCACAGGGACACAAAACTACAAATGTCGCGAATGCGGACGGAGATTTGTAGAACAACCCACCAAGAAATACATAAGCCAAGAGACGTGGGCACAGGTGGACAAGCTATTAAAAGAAAAACTCTCGTTAAGAGGAATAGCCCGTGTTACGGGAATCTCAGGCACATGGCTACAACATTATGTCAATGGTTTGTATGCGCAACAAAGACTAGAACAAGCGGTTAAAAAAAAGGACAGTTGCGCTTAGAATGCGATGAGATGTGGTCATTTGTTGGGCAGCGTCGCCAGAAAGTGTGGGTATGGTTAGCGTTAGATAGAGACTCACGAGAGGTTGTCGGGATTGCCTTTGGAAAGCGAGATGCGGAGGGAGCGCAAGCACTCTGGGACTCACTCCCAGCGGTATATCGGCAATGTGCAGTCTGTTACACCGACTTCTGGGAAGCGTACCAGAAAGTTCTACCGAGTAAACGGCATAAAGCGGTAGGGAAGGAGACGGGGCTGACCAATCATATAGAGCGATTTAATAATACGTTAAGACAGCGTGTCAGTCGTTTAGTGAGGAAAACCTTATCTTTCTCCAAGAAGATAGAAAATCACATCGGGGCTACTATTTTTTTCATTAATGATTATAACAAATCACTGCTTCTTTAGCACTACCCATTTTTTTAAACGGGGTTTGTTGGTAAATTTTGCCATTAGCGACGGAGTTCATTGCACATCCACCCGCTAAACACAGTTTGTCGCGTTGATAACGAGTATGTAGGTTGTTGAGGAGGTGAAATAATACTTCTTCGTAAATGGCTTGCGTTGAGCGGGCAAGGTCTTTGTGTTGCTGACTTAAAGGTTCTGAGGATTGGCGAGCTTTACCAAGTAATTCTTCTAGTGCTGGTGTGTAAAGTGTGCCAACTTTGGGTGAGCAGTTAAGCCATTCATATTCAACTTTTTCTGTCGCATGTCGAAAATATGTCAGATCTAATTTAAAACGCCCATCTGCTTGGCATTGAACCAGTTGGCGCAGTTCTTTTAGATAGCGTGGCTCACCATAGGGGGCAAGCCCCATTACTTTGTATTCATCACCATAGTTAGGGAAGCCTAAATATTGGGTCATGGCTTGGTAAAACATGCCCAATGAGTGGGGAAAATAAACTTTTCCATCAATGGCGATGTTTGTGCCTTCACCCAACCCCCATGCAGCACTGGCGAAATCGCCAAAGCCGTCAACAGACACTAAAACCGCATCGTTGTAGCCTGATACAAAAAAGGCGGAGGCGAGGTGCGAAAGATGATGTTCGATGTAGTGAATTTTTGCGTGAATATTTTGTTCAGGAAAGGTTTGTTGTAGTGCAGTTTCAATCCCTTGCCATTGTTTGGCGTTTTTTAAACGGTCAACCACAAGGCGTAGCTCTGGGCGTTTTTTCAGGGTGTATAGTACTTTACGCCAGAAGTTGGCTTTGGGGTCGCGGTTAATGGCGATGTGTTCTACTTGTTCTAGGGTGATACCCGCGACTTGTAGGCAGTAGCGTATGGATTCATTTGGAAAACCTGCCCAGTGTTTGATGCGTAAAAAACGTTCTTCTTCAGCAGCAGCGAGGAGTTGTCCATCATGAAGTAGGCACGCTGAGGCATCTCCGTGATAGGCATTAATCCCTAATACATACATGGTATTAACCTTTTTTTGTGGGTTGTTGGGTGGTCGGCTGTAAATAGGCTTGATATTTTTTGGCAATCGGTGAGTCTGGGTCTTGTAGTTCTTCTAGTTTTAAACTCACTTGATATTCATAAAACATTTGTAACACACTGTAGCGGAATCCAATTTTCCCATCTAAAAAACCTAGCTTTATAAAGTACATCCAAATAAATTTAATCAGTGGTCTAAAGGGGAGATAACGATAGGCGATATTTTTTAAAAAACGGTTTCGTTCAGGCCCTTTTGCAAACAGGGAGGGTTTAATTTGTTGGGCATTTACTGTGCCGTAAAGCATGTTAAAAACTTCGACGGCTTCCATACTGGAATAAGTATTTTGACGGTCAAAATAACGGTCTATCCCTTTGTAATCATAGTTAATTAAAGCGTGTTTTAAAAAGCCTGCTTTACCTTGTAATAGCATGTGTTCATGGACTATCCGTTGTTCATAGTGTCCATAGCCTACTTTGAGCAAACGTAATTGCCAATCAGGGAAACGTCCGCCACGTTTAACCCATGTATTCCAAAAATAATTTTTCCGTGCAATATAATAGCCATCACATTCAGGTTGTTGCTCAAATAGTGTTTGAATTTCAATGCGTAGTTCTTCGGTAATACGTTCATCAGCATCAACGATTAACAGCCATTTGTGTTTGAAATTAATATTTTCCATTGCCCAGTTTTTATGCGTGGAAAAATTGTCGAAACGACGTTGAACGATTTTTGCATCTAGTGATTCAGCAAGTGGAATAGTTTGGTCGTCACTGTAAGAGTCGAATACAACGATTTCGTCAGCCCATGCAACGCTGTTGATGCAAGCAACTATATTACGTTCTTCATTTTTGGTGGGAATTAAAACAGAAAGCGGTATGAGATTTGACTCAGCCATTAGGGAATCCTATAAAATCGATGATTCGTGTTGTCGCTGATAGAGTAGCCAAATCAGTCCATAACTAACACAGCCTAATGATGCACCAAATGCATTTGCTATTGCATCATCCCAAGAACCACTGCGATTAGTTGTTAAGGTACTTTGCGCAATTTCTAATAAGCCGCCAATACTAATCGTTGCAAACAAAACGGTAAATAAGACGGTGATGGAAAAACGAATGTTATATGATAGTAAGGTTAGGAAAAATAGCAGTGATAGTATTACATAAGCCATCGAGTGCTCCAGTTTGTCCCACGATAAACCGATAACTGCTTCAGTAGCCGCGGGTCTTATCCATGGATTTAAACTCAGGAAAATTAATAACAGTACGTAAAATATAATAAATGTTAGGTATAAGAAACGGTAGTTGTACATATAGTCGCTCACAAAAAACAAAGCAATGGGTGAAAAGACCGCTACTATTATGCTGTATTTATATTAAAATAGACAAATAAGTAACTCATATAACTTGTTTATCATATATTACTTTCGTTGTGTAGATTGTTGATGACAGGTATTGGGAAAAACGGTTTTCATAGAGGCTTCGTGTATGTTTACTATAAGAAATACCCTGTTTGTTTTATTGAGTTTATGCTGGTTGCACACCAGTGCTATGGCTAGTGTTGTTGGTAAAGTGGAAGCATTGCGCGGGCAAGCCTCTATCGTTGTACCTATTGATAAACAACAACCCTTGAAGATTGGTACTGCATTTGATGTAGGCGATACTATCCGTACTGGTAAAGATGGTGTCGCGCGTTTAATGATGATTGATAAAGGAAAATTTGCTATTTATGAGGAAAGTGAATTGCAGATTCGAGAGTATGATTATCAACAAACGCAAGTTAAATCTGATAAAAGTGCTGTGCATTTAACGGAAGGTAGTTTCCGTTTTTTAACGGGTTTAATGGGAAAACGCTCTCCTGAGAATATTGCGTATGAAACAGAAATAGCAACCTTGGGAATACGGGGGACAGAATGTTTAGTGCGTTATCATTCTGCAACACACCGTTTAGACATTATTGTTATCAAGGGGACTGTCATTGTCTGGTATAAGGGTTACCCTAAAGATAAAAACAAACCTAATTTAGTATTAAACGAGAAAACACACACTGTTATTACCGAAAAAAATGGCGTTTTTGAGGCAGGCTACGAAGTTTATGCAGAGCCAGCAATTGATAGGGGTTGGTATTCTTATGGCAGTGTGCCTAAGGATATTGCAAATGGTTTATCTGTTGCACAAGCAATAGAAAACGCCTTAGATAGGAACGAATCGCCTGCTTTTATTGCGCAACAATTGATTGATTCTGGCGTTGATGCGGTAACCGCCGCAGAAGTGCTGGTGAGCATGTTAATTCAACGGGGTTCAGACAGCGACCGCGAAACAATTAAACGTGATGTGATTAATGCAGTCATTGCTATTATTATCAACGACCCTCAATCAACACCTGAAGTTGCAGCGGCTGTCGCGCGAATAGTGCCTTCTTTTATGGCGTATGAATTAGCGTTAGCCATGGCGATTATTTCCCCGCAGTTTGCAGTACAAATTGTACGAGAAGTCACACTTGTATTTCCTCAAATCGCTTTTTCAATTGCATTATCTGTCATTTTAGCGTTAGAAAATGGGTTAAGTTTGGATGATGGTTTTAGTCTGATTGCATCAATTAAAGCGGCTGTTCTTCCCCTATTGACACCAATAACAACGGATAGAGTAGAAGAGGCTGTTAGTCCTAATCAATAGTTCTAATCATCAATGCTCATCGTTAGTTATTTACTAACGATGGGCTAATTATGCAAACTTGGAATAATGTTCAATACCACTTCTTTTCGTCAGAATCACTATACTTTTTTATTGTTTTTTTGTTTTGTTTTAATGGCTTATCGCAGCCCATTATTGCAGGGTGTATTTGTTTTATTGTTTGTGATGTATGGGATGTTATTGCTCTGGGCAAAAAAAGGATTGGTTATTTCCAGCCATTTTATTTATGCCTGTCTGTTTGTCAGTTTTACTTTTTTTATAACAGAAATATTCTCTGCATTTGAACGAAATTATTATTTTGTTTTGCAAGAATTGAAGTTTTTACCATTATTCCTACTCCCTAAGTTTTTTGAGTCCTTTTTAGATCGTTCAACACTGACTGTTTGGCAACGTAAAAAAATTATTACCGATGCGTGTAAGGGATTTATTATATTAGTTTTATTAATTAATATCGTATATGGTCCGATTCTTGGTGCGTTTCGAGGTACAGGTCCTTTTGAATACAGTATTTCTTTATCGTATGCGATGGTATTTATATTTATTATTTTATTTCATGAACTGTCGCTTAAATGGAAACTCCTACTAACGACCAATATTTTTATGTTAGGTAGTACGATGGGATTCGCGTTATTAGCACTCAGTTGGTTGATTAAGGTTCGCCGTTTATTGTTAGTCAAGGTTAGATTATCTATTTTTTCTAAAGTGGTTTTTGCGATTCCTGTTGTGTTGATTGCACTTTGGTATATCACTGTTTTTCGTGGAAGAGCTGTTTTTGGCGAAGATTTTTGGAGTCTTGACCGTGTGCAGGTTGTGCAAGCCTCATTAGATTATGCAGCCGCTTATTTCACGACAATAGACTATTTATTTGGATTTGGTATAGGTCGTTTGTTAGAAAATTTAGATTTAATTACTTCCACAGATTATCCTGTGGTGTATCACTGGATTATTAAAGATTTTACAGGGGATGGCGAGGTTTTATACTCATTTGTTTTTCATAATGAATATATTCGATTATTCTATAACTTTGGTATTTTTGCGCCCCTAATTTTATTTGCCTTACTCTATAAAGAAATTAATAATAAAACCTTATTTTTAATAATTATTTTAGCTAGCTTAACCAATTCTACGATTTATTCATACATAACCATGTTTGTGATTGCATTAGCCGCTTATGTGAGTAAGTTAGACAAAACGTTGAAAGTCACATCTCAACTATCTGCCCCAATAGTTCTATCAAGACGGTATTCGCTTGTTTAATGGCATTTACCCTTTTTAGTATCTATACTACGGATTAATCAACATAATTAGCTGTTTTATTTGCAGAGAGAATTATTATGCGTAAGCAATATCGATTACTATTTTATTGGTTGTTTATTGTTTGGTTTTGGAGTGGGCAAGTTTATGCTGCTTCTCCAACTTGTACGACAGGTTCAAAGATTTCGAGTGGTGATTTAGCCATTTCAGGTAACTTCACAATTCAAGATGATTTGGGTAAGTATATAAATTTAGGGACAAATAAGGTTACTACACCCTATGTATTTTACGCACCAAATACACATATTGCTATTTCTCGTAAATTTACAGTCAGTAATATTGGGGTTTATGATGCGAGTGTTAATCCGCTATCAGTATCGCTGAGCAATTTTACAACACCAACTTATTTTTCAGCCTCTCCTAATCCGCTAACTGTTCAATTTACAAAGCAGGGTGAATTGATAATTACATGGCTACCATTGGTGGTTGGCGGAATAACGGGAAATGTAGAGTTTTGTGTAGATGACCCGCTTTTTGGTGGACGCTTTGTTATCCCTGTTGAAGGGGTTGTCGAAGTACCTGATTCAACACCCGCTACGCCTATAATGAATGTGTTTAATGGCACGACCCAATTTACGGATGGTCAAACAACACCCTTTGATTTTGGCACAACTGTTGTCGGGACTCCGATTCAAAAAGTATTTAAAATTACCAACACAGGTCCTGGTATTTTACATGTTGGGGCACTCAACTTGCCACAAGGGTTTAGTCAAGTAGGCACATCACCTAGCAGTACGAATCCACTCACTATTCTCCCCGGACTTTCTGAAAACTTCACGGTTCGTTTTGATGCACTAAACGCAGGTACGGTCACAACCCAGTTGTTTTTAAGCAATGATGACCCTGTACGAGATCCTTTTAACTTTGCGATTCGTGCAACGGCTAATATTTATCCTGAAATTGTGGTTTTAATTGATGGGGTTGATACTGCTAATAACAGTCCAACGGCTATCAATTTCGGAACCGTTGCACTGAATAAAGTTGTTCAGAAAAATATTGTGATTAGGAATGCGGGTTCAGTACACATGACGCTGAGCAATCTAACCTTACCATCGGGATTTACTGCCAGTACACCATTACCCACCACCGTTTATGCAGGAACAGATAGCTACTTTACTATCCAAATGGATACGACAACGGGCGGGAGTTTTGGTGGTGCGGTCAGTTTTGTGAACAATGACCCTGACGAAAACCCGTTTAGTTTCACGATTGCAGGCACAGTTGACCCATCACTGCCTACTGATCCAGTCATACCACCACCAACGGGTGTTAGTCCTGAAATAAATGTATTGTTGGGTGCAACAAGTCTTGTGAGTGGTATGACAAGCCCTGTGGACTTAGGCACAGCAATGGTTGGCGATAGCTTTACAAAGAGTTTTATTGTTCAAAACCTTGGTAGTGTTGAAATGCACTTAAGTAATTTGACGCTACCTGCGGGCTTTAGTTTACAAGGAACTTTCCCTACAACCATTTACGCAGGTCTATCTAATACGTTTAGTATCAATGTGGATACTGCTGCAGTTGGTACATTAACGGGTACTATCAGTTTTGAAAACAATGATACGGATGAAAATCCCTTTAGCTTTCCTGTTACTGCAACGGTTAGTGCTGTTCCTGTACCTGTTGATGTTCCCGAAATAGCTGTGTCATATAACAACAACGACATTGTGAATGGAACAATGACCGCTACTAACTTAGGTTCTGCAACGGTAGGTACATCGTTAATCAAAAGTTTTACCATTCAAAATACAGGTACGCTTGCTATTAACCTGAGTAATCTCAGTTTACCAACGGGCTTTACACTTGAAGGCAGTTTTCCTAGTGTGGTTGGTGCGGGGCTTTCTGCAACATTTAGTATTAAAGTGGATACAACAAGTGTTGCCACTCTCATAGGAACACTCAGCTTTAATAACGATGATGCAGATGAAAATCCGTTCAACTTCCCCATTACTGCTACTGTAACGGCTGTTCCGACAACAGGGGGAGGCGGTACGGGTACACCCTCTATACCTGTGGTTTATCCTACAATAGCCTTGTTTGAAGGGGAAACCGCCTTACCCTCTGCACAAACAACCATCGTTGATTTTGGTGCTATCGAGATAGGAACAACGGTTACAAAAACCTTTACATTGAAAAATACAGGTAGCATACCTGTCAATTTGGGTAATTTGATATTACCAAATGCTTTCAGTCTGGTAGGTACATTCCCTAACCAAATTTTGGCGGGTTTTTCAAGCACGATTAATATTCAACTTAACTCGACAACCGCTGGTGGATTTACAGGTTCATTTAGCTTTACAACCAATGATCCTAATAATTCTACCTATCGGATTACATTGACAGCTCAAGTTGATGCGCCTTTTATTAGCGTAACCAGTGGTGACGTAACGATACAAAATGGCGCGACAACAGCACTACTGTTTGGTACAAATACTAAAAAAACTTTTGTTGTTCGTAATATAACGGATGCACCTGTCAGCGTCAGCGATTTAGTATTACCAACGGGTTTTAGTCTCAGTGGTCGTTTTTTAGCAACCACCACCAGCTTAGCCGCAGGTAGTGCAGATATTTTTATTATTCAAAAGGATAGTGAAACTGCTAGCGGTGTTATGCGCTTTAAATTCAATCGTAGTGGGGGGATTAACAAAACCTTTAGCTTTCCCATTGCGGTTACGAATACGGGTGGTGAAACACCTTCCACCTCGCCTGCTAAAATACAACTATTTGATGGTTCTGTAGAAATTACAGATGGTAGCAGTAATGCGACGGATTTTGGCATTGCCAGTGTTGGAACACCTGTGCGTAAAACATTTACCATTGTTAGTGCGGGTAATGCACAACTTAATCTAGGCACATTGAGTTTACCAACGGGTTTTAGTCTGATAGGTAATTTCCCCGCTGTTGTTTATGCAGGACTTTCTAGTAGTTTCACTGTTCAACTGGATGCTTTAACAACAGGAACTTATCAAGGAACGCTTTCGTTTAGCACCAACGATACAAGCAAAACAACCTTTAATTTTCCTATAACAGGTACGGCTGAGTTTTGTCGGGCATTTGCGACTATCCTCCTCAATAGTACTTGCTTTACTTTGCCCGTTATCCAATCCATTGGGATAGTTGAAAAAACAGCGAGTAACACGGTGGATTCGGTTAAGTTTGCAGGGGGGATTTCTGTTAATAGTGGCGCATTTACGCAAACAACCACAATGAATGGCTTTGTGGGTAATCCTGTTGTTGTCGCAGGCAGTGTGCAAGTAAATCCCAGTCATATTGGGCAACAAGCGGATATTATCACAGTGGGAATCTATCGTCCCTTACCCAATTTGGCCGATGCGTGGTATATGATGGATGCTAGCAACCCTGTGTTGTGGGATGCTGATTTTGCAACGCTTACAGCACGACAAACAGGGCTTACCTTGCAAGCAACACAATCTGTTGTGTTATATCAGGGTGAGTTTTTAGCACCCGGACAGCTCTTTATATTCTTTGGTTATCGTTTAAGCGATGGGCAAATTATTTATACGGCTGATAGTATCAATGTGACTATTCAATAATAGTTGTAAAGACGCAAACATCACTGCGTTTTTATAATGTTTGAGAGGGGCGATTATTATCGCCCTTTTTTTATTATGCCAATTGTTCCCCATTGTCTAAATCGATTTCAGGTTGTTTTTCTAGTGCGATACAAATTTCTTGAGCCTTTATCCACTGGGGTTGCTGAGCTAATTGTTGCCATTGCAAGGCTTTTTGTCCGTGCATTCGAATCAAACGGGCTTGTGAAACAGGTGAATGATATGTGCCTAAATGATCAATCACCTGTATAGCTGCCTCTCTGTCTTGACAAATTAATACCATATCGCAACCCGCGTGTAAGGCTTGCTGTGCGCGCGCCGTCACATCCCCCATCACCGCAGCCCCTGCCATACTGATATCATCACTAAAAATAACGCCTTGAAATCCTAGTTGCGTGCGTAAAATATTTTGTAACCAACGTGCAGAAAATCCCGCAGGAATACTATCCACTTTAGGGTAAATCACATGTGCAGGCATGATAGCAGCGAGGTCATTTTTAATCAGACGGGCAAAAGGTACAAGGTCGGTAAATTGAATATCGGTAAAATCGCGCTCATCAACAGGAACCGCATGATGCGAATCTGCAACGACAGAACCATGACCGGGAAAATGTTTGCCTACGGCTGCCATGCCAGCTTGGCGCATTCCTAATAATAATGCTTGCGCTAAATGTGTTATAACATCAGGGTTTTGGTGTAATGCCCTATCCCCAATAACACTGCTAATTCCTTTCCCTAAATCGATGACGGGTGCAAAACTAAAATCGACACCAACAGCTCGTAATTCTATCGCCATTAACCAACCCACTTGTTCAGCATAATGTATCGCTAAACGGGGTTGTTGGTCGTAAAGCTGACCCAGTCGCGCACTGGCAGGTAAACGGGTAAAACCTTGGCGAAAACGTTGCACCCGTCCACCTTCATGATCAACCGCAATTAATAAAGGCGGCGTTCGCAGTGCATGAATGTCGGCTGTTAATGCAGCAACTTGTTCAGGAGATTCATAATTACGGCTGAATAAAATAACGCCACCAACGAGAGGATGTTTTAATAACTCACGTTCTTCTATCGTTAAATACAGACCTTCTAGGTCTATCATTAAATGCCCAAGTGCCATAGTAGATTCCAATTTTTAAGAAATAAGAGAATAAATTATATTTTAAGTTTTGATATGAGATTTATCATATAAAGTTCTGTTTTAGAATGTATCAAAATAAGTCAGGATAAATTGTTTTTTAATTAAATCTTTTTAAATCAAAGTTATCTATGTGATGATTTTGTGTAGCCGTTCACACAAGATGTTTTATTAATCTCGATTTATTTAGTACGATGCTTTAATTATAAATAACTATTGAATTTTTGTGCTAAAACACAAATTGAATCAATATGTCCAAAATTATAACCAGCTAAAATTAAGTGCAAATAATCTAAAGCTGTCTAATCAGTATTAAACGTATAAATTGCCCGCTCTAACACATTTAAAGCTATTGTAAGGTTATACTTATAACTGTTGATTCGATATTGATAATGCTTTGCACGACTAATAATAATGGCTTATCGTTTGCATAAAACACGTATATTCCCTATAAAAAACAATTAACACTAAAATAATGTGGGAAAAATAATTTTGGCTTTTCATTATCTTATTTAGTAAAGATATTTCTCCTGAATCTCGAATACTAATAACAACATCAAAGGAGTTTGACCCCATGTTGAATTTACCGAATTATCAAGTACAAACACAAATCTATGAAAGTGCTAACTCTGTTATTTATCGTGGTGCAAGAAACAAGGATAATTTGAAGGTTATCCTCAAGGTGTTAAAAGAAGATTACCCTTCACCTGAAGAATTGATGCGCTATCGGCAAGAATATGAAATAACACGCTGTCTTGATCAAGTTGATGGTGTGGTTAAAGCCTATAGCTTGGAAAAACTCCAGAATACATTGGTGATTGTGTTAGAAGATTTTGGTGGAGAGTCGTTAAAACACCTCATTGTAAAACGCCGTTTAACCGTGCAAGAATTCTTACCGCTGGCAATTCAAATTGCAGATAGCCTAGACCATTTGTATGCCGACCACATTATTCATAAAGATATTAATCCTGCGAATATCGTTTGGAATCCAGAAACTAATCAGTTAAAAATTATAGATTTTGGAATTGCCAGCCGTCTGCCACGCGAAAACCCAACCCTTAAAAGCCCCGAGCAGCTAGAAGGGACATTGGCTTATTTGTCTCCTGAACAGACAGGGCGAATGAATCGTGTACTAGATTATCGGACAGATTTGTATTCTCTAGGGATTACCTTTTATGAATTATTAACAGGACAATTGCCTTTTACTTCAACGGATTTATTAGAAGTGATTCATGGACATATTGCTAAACGTCCTGAACCTGTTTGTCAGATAAATGCAGATGTTCCACCCATTTTATCTGATATTATCATAAAGTTAATGGCAAAAAATGCAGAAGACCGCTATCAATCTGCTTTTGGTGTGAAGCATGATTTACAAGTTTGTTTAGCCCACATTGAGCATTTAACCCATTTTTCTTTTGGATTAGCGCAACAAGATATTTCAGGCAGTTTTCATTTACCGCAAAAACTCTATGGACGTGAAGCAGAAATTCATACGCTGTGGCAGGCTTTTGAGCGCGTAAGTCAGGGAACGGCCGAGTTGTTGCTGATTGCGGGTTATTCAGGGATTGGTAAAACCGCGCTAGTACAGGAAATCTATAAACCCATCACGGCAAAACGGGGTTATTTTTGTGCAGGTAAATTTGACCAGCTACAACGTAATATTCCTTATTCCGCGTTAATTCAGTCTTTTAGACAACTTATTCAACAACTACTAACTGAGTCTAGCGTGCCACTAGAATGTTGGCAACAACGCTTATTAGCCGCTGTTGGTTGTAATGGACAAGTTATCAGTGATGTGATTCCTGAAATAGAACTATTGTTAGGAAAACTCCCCCCTGTGTCGCCGTTGCCACCTACAGAGGCACAGAATAGATTTAATTTTGTTTTTCAAAATTTTATTCGTGCTTGCTGTCAAGTAGAGCATCCCCTCGTTATATTCCTAGATGATTTACAGTGGGCTGATTCTGCAAGCCTTAAGTTAATGAGCTTGATGATGAGCGATATTCCCTATTTATTTTTAATCGGGGCTTATCGAGATAATGAAGTTAATGCAACACATCCCTTGCTGACCACTTTAAACGAATTACAAAAAACGTCAGTGACCATACAAACGGTAACGCTTACCCCATTGGGTTTACCACATATCGTACAGTTTCTTGCAGATACGCTAAATCTGAAAAAAGAGTTGTCCACATTGGCTAAATTGCAGGGATTGGCTGAATTACTGTTGGAAAAAACGGGCGGAAACCCTTTCTTTTTAGGCGAGTTTATCAAAACGTTATATACAGAAAGTCTATTACAATTTGATTGTCAAAAACGGGCTTGGGTATGGGATTTAACGCAAATTCAAGCACGGAATATCACCGATAACGTAGTAGAATTAATGGGGAATAAAGTTAAGCAATTACAGCCAACAACCCAACATATTTTGAAACTAGCCGCCTGTTTAGGTAATACCTTTGAGCTGGTGACATTGGCTAAAATTGCTAAAAAGTCTATTTCAGAAGTACAAATCCAACTGTGGCAAGCCTTAACAGAAGGTATGATTATAACCGTTGGCAATACCTATAAATTTATTCATGACCGTGTACAACAATCTATTTACGCACTGATTCCAGAGGCAGAAAAACCTGCCTTACATTGGACTATTGGGCAATTGTTATTGCAAGATTCAACCGCAACAGAAAATCGTCTATTTGAAGTAGTTGACCATCTTAATATCGGGTTACATCTGCTTACAGAGAAAGATAAATCTAAAATAGCGCAATTAAATTTGTTAGCAGGTAAACGGGCAAAGATGTCTGCCGCGTTTGATGCCGCATTAAAATATTGTGTCTTTGGATTGCAATTATTAGAGCAAGACACATGGAAGACGCACTATAACTTCACGTTAGAACTCCATTCATTAGCCGCAGAAATGGCCAGTTTAATAGGCGATTTTAAACAACTAGATGTATTATTTACGCTTATCACTAAACATGCTAAAACACCTGTGGACATGGCAAGTGCGTATGAAAGCAAAATTCATGGCTATATGTCCGAAGGGAAACTACAAGAAACCCTAGATACGGCACTAGAAATTTTAAACCGTTTAGGTTTGGCACTTCCTAGTTATCCAGACGATGAGGCATTTCAAACCGCATTAAGAGAATTGCAGGCTCGTTATACGACAACAACGATTGAGGACTTGGTCAATTTGCCCGAAATGCTAGATAAAACCAAATTAGCTATCATGCGTGTTGTCGCAAAATCTACAGCGGCTGCCTACATTGGCAGACCCAAATTATTCTTATTGCTTATCTTGCGTCAGGTTGATTTATCCATTACGCATGGTAACACCAGCGAATCCGCCTATGTGTATGCGTGTTACGCGCTGTTACTTTGTGGGGTTACTAACGATTTAGACACAGGTTATCGTTTTGGACAACTAGCGACCAAACTGCTAGAAAAATCAGGGGATACCAAATTTAAATCCAAAACCCTTGAAGTGGTTAATGGTCATGTTTGGCATTTTAAGCAAGCACTAAAAGACACACTGCCTAATCTAGAAATCGGCTATCAAAGTGGTTTAGAAACAGGGGATTTAGAATACGCAGGATATAACGCCTTTTTCTACTCCTGCAACGCTTATTTTGCAGGCACAGAACTGCAAGAATTAGCGCGACAAATGACCTGTTACAATGATGGTATGCAACGCATACGAGCAGAAACAGGGATTCGTTGGCAAAGTTCGTTTCGACAAGCCGTATTTAACCTGTTAGGGCAGGCAGAATCTTTGCCACAATACTTGGATGGACAAGCATTCAATCAATCACAGATGTTGCCCCTCCTGCAAAACACAAATAATCAATCCGCATTAGCAGCTTTCTATGTTAATACACTAATACTCTGCTATCTATTTGATGACTACGAGAAAGCCCTAGAAAATGCAACACTTGCAGAACAGCATAAAGGCGGCATGTTCGCCATGGTGTCTGTTCCCGTAGCAAATTTCTATGAATCACTCACTTGCCTACAAGTGTACACACTCCGTGATGCAAAACACCAAACAGTTCTTCTCAATAAAGTAATAGCGAATCAACAACAACTAAAACATTTCGCAGACCACGCACCCATGAACCATCTACACAAATTTTTGTTAGTAGAGGCTGAGTTAGCACGGGTATTGGGTAACCGTTGGAAAGCAATGCAAGATTATGAAAATGCGATTCAAAACGCGCGAGAAAATGATTATATTCAAGAACAAGCCCTTGCCTACGAACTTGCTGCACGTTTCTACCTCATGCAAGGCATGGATAAATTCGCCCAAACCTATTTACAAGAAGCACGATACCACTATCAACAATGGGGTGCATTAGCCAAAGTCAGCCAGCTAGAAGCCAAATATCCACAATGGCTTACTGCTAAAACAGCACCTGTCATTCCAACTATTGACAGCTTAACCAGCACGGCTACCGTGATGATGAGTACGCGAACACGCATCCGTACATCAAATTGGTTAGACCTAGAAAGCGTTATGAAAGCCACGCAAGCCCTGTCTGGTGAAATGGTACTCAGCCAATTACTAGAAAAAATGATGCACATTGTCATTGAAAATGCGGGTGCAGAGCGCGGACTGCTGATTTTAAAACAAGATGGACAATGGTTAATTGAGGCAGAAGGCGCGTTTAAAAGTGAAGAAGTAACCGTTTTACAATCGTTACCCATAGAAGGACGCACACCTACCGCGATTATCAACTACGTCATGCGGACGCGCGAAGCCGTTGTTCTAGCCAACGCACGCCAAGAAGGCATGTATGTACAAAACAGCTACGTTCAACAACAACAACTCAAATCTGTTTTATGTAACCCCATTATTCATCAGGGAAAAATGATGGGGATTTTATACTTAGAAAACAATGTAACAGAAGGCGCGTTTACCCCAGCCCGTTTAAAACTCTTAGAAATGCTTTCTTCGCAAGCCGCTATTTCACTAGAAAATGCACTGCTATACCGCACTTTAGAACAAAAAGTTGAAATCCGGACGGCACAGCTAGCAGCGGCCAACCAACAAATCACCGCCTTAAATGAACAACTAAAAGCTGAAAATTTACGCATGGGTGCTGAATTAAGCGTTGCGCGCCAACTACAACAAATGGTTTTACCCCGCGAAGAAGAACTACGACAGATTGAAGCACTAGATATTGCCTGCTTTATGGAACCTGCTGTAGAAGTTGGTGGTGATTACTACGAAATACTCAACCATGACGGACGAGTAAAAATCGGGATTGGCGATGTCACAGGACACGGGCTAGAAAGCGGCGTGTTAATGCTCATGGTACAAACCACCGTGCGGGCATTATTGCTAGCGGGTATCAATAATCCAAAAGAATTCCTAAATATTGTCAATCAAACGATTTACCAAAATGCCCAACGGATGCAAACCGACAAAAATCTTACTTTGTCACTGTTAGATTACCACGACGGCAAATTGCAACTGACAGGACAACATGAAGAAGTGCTACTGGTGCGGAAAAATGGGCATATTGAACGCATTGATACGCTAGGCTTAGGATTTATGGTGGGCATGGAGGCAGATATTTCCCCTTGGATTGCACAACGAGAAATTCAACTAGAATCAGGGGACGGCATCGTATTATATACGGATGGGATTACCGAAGCCCGCAATGTAACAAAGACCAACTATGACATTCAACGCCTATGCACAATTGTCAGCCGTTATTGGCATCAAAGTGCTGCCGAGATACAACAAGCTGTCATTGCTGATGTACGACAACACATTGGCAAACAAAATATTGCCGATGACATCACCCTGCTGGTATTAAAACAACGTTAAGATTAATCGGCTAAAACATAATGTTAAAAAAGCAAATACGCCTTATTTGCGTCATATCTGCCGTGGGTTTTGCACAAACCGCCTCGGCTTGGCAACTGCATTTTCACAATGCCGACCAACAAGCCTTGGATGCGTTTGCGCAAGGTCATTATGCGGTTGCCGCTTCGCTGTTTACTGACCCTTATAATCAAGGCATTGCCTTATATCGGGCGGGGAATTTTGAACAAGCCGTTAAAGCCTTTGCAACGGTAGAAACCCCGACCCGTTTAATCGATGCAGAATACAATTTAGGCAATACCTATTATCAACTGGGTGAATACGATAAAGCCCTACTATCCTATCAAAAAGTGTTAAGTGCAGACCCAACCCATACGGATGCACAACACAATCTCGCCCTCACCCAAAAACGCCTAGAAAAACCGCAACAGCCCAACAATGGCGGTGCCGATAAAAGTCAACAACCGCAACCAGAAACAGGCGATAAAAAAGGCGGCGAACTTGATAAAGGACAAAAAAGCCAAGACACACAAAAACAGGATAATGCAAAAGGGGGCAGCGATAACATCGGCGACAAGCAAGGCGGACAACAAGGCGAGCTAGAAGCCAAACAACAAGGACAAAAATCCGCAACACCGCCCGACGTAAACCGTGATAAACAACGTCAAGGTGGAGAGACACCGCTAACCCAACCCGTGACACCGCCAGACAATCCCCCCATTGATGACAGTAAAAACCAACAAGCGGAGCAGGGCGAAGAGACCAATAATCCCGCGCAAAAAGCAGCACTCTCTTCTTTTGCAACCCCCGCAAATCATGCCAACGAAGCAGAAATGCTGGCAGATATTTTGTTAAATCGCGTAACAGACAACCCTGCTAAATTGTTACAACAACAGTTTCAGTTAGACGCGGAAAAAACCTCATTGCCACCACCACACCAACCTTGGTAAAAAATATATTAATAAAATAATCAAGCGATTAGGCTAAAACCGCCAAGCATATCCTGCAAAAATGCTGACCGTATAATCTTTTTCTAACAAAGGACTATCCGCAATCTCACTGCCCAATAACTCGTAATTAATGCCCGCCGTAATTCCCGAATTTGCCATAAAAAAATAATTCGCGCTTAATCCTGCCGTTAAATTAAAGCTAGATTCTCCAACATAGGACGGACGGTCTAAACGCGCTTCTTCTGCACGAACACCATAATAATAATCAACCATATCTGCACTTAACCACATGACCCCAACCGTAGGCGTGAGCCGTAAAACAGACTGTCCTACACCGCCAAATACAAGGTTATATCCAATTTTCGCGCTCAACTCTTGCCCGTTGCTCTTCCCTAACACGTCAGACACAGCCGTTGTATTTAAAATAATCCGCCCAAACTGCATATTGACGGCTAACCCCATATCTAACGACTTATCACGGTCTTCCATACCCGCTAGATAATCACTATCACCTGCGTCATAGCCTTCTAACCGTGGTTTGGCAATCAAGTCGACACTCCCCTGTAAATCATCGATTAGCTTATAACCCGTTGTTAAACCCTGAATATAAAAACGCTCGTACTTTAAATTTATCAAGGGAATAGGTAAAACAGTATCATCCGTTTCTTTATAGGGTTCTGCTTTCCACAACACACCAAGCCCAATACTGCCTTTCCAGCCTGTTCCTGTTGGTGAGGCAGCATAAACGGGGTTTAGCAGCAGTAAAAATCCGCATAAACCCAGTATTTTGTGTCGTATCATATTTTTTACCTTATGAATAACGCAGCGCGTTATATACTGAATTGGCGTAATTTATTAAAAAAATTAACAACTTGATGGTCAGTCGGTGTAGCACGTTCCAACAAATAATTATAAATTTCCATGTCTTGCCAGTCTAATATAGCCTCAAATAAGGCTTTTTCCTCAGTAGAAGCTGAAGGATAGGCATTATCTAAATACCGAGTAAAAACAATGTCGAGTTCCTTCATCCCACGTCGACAATGCCATTTGAGTTTTGAGAGATTGCTCATAAAAAATCCTATTTGTAAATTGCAAATATCAATAATAAAATCAAATATAAACCCGTTATTCTTATCCTGAAGCAGGATATTGCTAATTTTATAGCAAAGTGATAGCTTTTAAAAAACTAATACAATGATAAATAATATGAAAAACTTATTTAAATTCTTAAAAAAGTCAATCTCCACAAAAAAGGAAAATTCTTTTTTTAAGGTAGAAACATTTCAGGCGTTTAATTTTCTGTCGACGATGGATTTAGAACAACAAATCGTTGCTAATAATATATCTTCTGTTAATGGATGGTGTAGTGTTTGTAACAAGATGACCGCAATGATTTTCTCCCATTCACTTCATCATGCAATAAAAAATGGCATGTTTATTAACTGGCGAGAAGATGCTATTTGCCAAGAATGCCATTTCAATGCTAGAACACGTGCAACGGTTGACTTAGTCGATAGGCTTATTTTAACAGGTATAAAATCGGCGTATGCCACAGAAGCGGTTACACCCTTGTATTTCGCTTTAAAAGAGAAGATTCCAGCCTTAATAGGCAGTGAATATTTGGGTGAAGATAAAATCGGTGGTCATCTTTATCCTTACCAAGAAAAAAGAGTATCTCATGAGGATATAACCAAATTATCTTTTTCAGACAATAGTTTGGGGTTAATTCTATCATTTGATGTACTTGAACACGTAAATGACTATAAACTTGCCCTTACAGAGATTTATAGAACGCTTAAACAAGGCGGACATACCCTTTTATCAACGCCGATTAATCCAAGATTAAAATCTACAGTAACAAGAGCTTATATTGATAATACAGAGGGTCAAGTCAAGCATTTATTAGAACCTGCTTATCACCATAATTTTATTGGTAATGAGGGAATTTTATGCTTCCATGATTTCGGAGCTGACCTTGTTGATTTACTTTATGCGATTGGTTTTAGCGGGGTTGATATTTTTATTGCACAATCTGCAACTCGTCATTATTACGGTGATTTTATTATATTTCTGTATGCTACAAAATAATGCTTTCATTATAAAGTAAACATCAAGGCGTTAGAGATGGTTTTTTTCAAATCGCGCGACTAACACCGCTAGGATAACATCGCTCAAGGCGATGTTATCCCTTTAATTACGTATTATCCCAACCATTCATAAATATCCATCCCATTATTTTTACAACAGCTTTTTTGGCAGGCTTCAGCAATATTGTGTTTGACTTTGCCTTTTTGTATCCAATGGCTTAATGCTGCTTTTACCGTTTCTGGGTCACGATTAAAATGATTGGCTAAATCAGTAAGTGTTACTTGGTTACGTTGAATTAAATAGAGTTTTAGTGTTGTTAGTGTCATAGTTTCTCCTAAACAACAATGTCGCACACTGTATCAGATACAAGATAAATCAGGGGTGCAGACATAAATGGTTTTTAGCCCGTTTGTTCCGAGTTGGCAAGTACGAGCGGTTGCCCCCGTTTTTGTCCTAGCAGGTATAAGATAAAAATGGTAAAAGCAAGAAAGCTGAACAATAAACCAACCCAAAATAGTGTTTGCAGAGGATGTGCTGCATAACTGGCTATTTGATAAAATAAAGTTGCGGAGAAATAAGCCACTCCTGTTGTCCAGCTAGCAACAAAAACCGCATAGCCCGCGCTGGTTTCTCGATAAATGGTTGCGGTTGCCGCTGTACAAGGAAAATACATCAGAATAAATAGTAAGAAAGCAAATGCACCAATTTGTCCATCAAAGTGTTGACGCATTTCTGCAAATGTTCCACTACTGGTTTCTTGGGAATCAGATTCTGCTGCTTGAAAACCTAATGGGTCAAGTAAATTACTGAAAACAGATATTAAATTATCTGGAATGGTAGCAAATGCGCTTTGAATACCCGCCAATAAATCAAAAGGTTTCACTTCTTTAATGGTCTCGCCTTGGGCTTCTTGGGAATAAATCGCATCTAATGTGCCAACAACAACTTCTTTTGCCAAAACACCTGTAAAAATGCCAACAACCGCTGGCCAGTTATCTTCACGAATGCCCATAGGTTCAAAAGCAGGGGTGAGAGTACGCCCGATTGTGCTTAAAACGGATTGGTCTGTGTTGTCTTTACCAAATGAGCCGTCTATACCCCATGAGTTGAGAAAGTTAATCACAATAACCATCGGTACAATCACTTTACCCGCCCGCACGACAAAGCCTTTTAGTCGTTCCCATGTGTGCAGGAGAATATTTTTTGCCGTTGGTAAATGATAAGCGGGTAATTCCATGACGAAGTAGCCCGCTTCTCCTTTGAATAAGGTATGTTTCATTAATAAACCCGTGAGTACCGCAACGAGAATACCGATTAGATATAAGCCGAAAACAATATTTTGTCCGCCAACGGGAAAAAATGCTGCTGCAAAGAGTGCATAAACGGGCAAGCGCGCACCGCATGACATGAAGGGATTCATTAGGATAGTTAAATAACGGTCACGACGGTGTTCTAGTGTGCGTGCAGACATGATGGCAGGGACATTGCAGCCAAAGCCAACAATCATGGGTACAAAGGATTTTCCTGGTAAGCCGATAAAGCGCATAAATCTATCCATAACAAACGCTGCCCGTGCCATATAGCCAGAGTCTTCAAGCATGGAGAGAAAGAGGAAGAGAAATGCAATGACAGGGATAAAAGTCGCAACCACTTGCACACCTCCCCCTATACCATTGGCAAATAAAGTGACTATCCAATCACTTACACCGTAATAGCTGAGTAAGTGACTAAAGCCTTCAACAAACAGCGTGCCAAAGAGAATATCGAAGAAATCAATAAACGCACCGCCAATATTCACCGTAAATAAAAACATTAAGTACATGACAGTTAAAAAAATCGGTATTCCCAAAAGACGATTGAGGACGATGTTATCGATTTTGTCAGACAGCGAGCGGTGTAATTGTCGGTTTTTCTTAACCGCGATGTCGTTAATTGTGTTGATAAAGCTATAACGTGCATCCGCGATGATAATATCAATATCTTCATCTAAATTGTCTTTGACAATGATTTGCTGTTGTTTAACCAGCTCATGCAAGCTAGAGGGTAAGGGTTGCTGAATGATATTGATGTCTTCTAAGAGTTTTAGACTAAACCAATGGTGATAAGGTTGATGTTCCGCAGGGAGAATGGTTTTAACATGGGGAATTAATGTTTGTAATGCATCTTCTAAAACAGCAGGATAGCTGGGTTTATGAAGGGGTAATTCTTTTCGCGCACAATGTTCATTAATTTTTTGTTTAAGGTATTCTAAACCTTCTGTTTTCGCGGCAACGATAGGAATAACAGGTGTGCCTAATTGTTCTGAAAGTTTGGCAATATCGATGGTTGTGCCACGTTCTGCCAGCATGTCCATCATGTTTAACACAACCAACAAGGGGACGTGCATTTCTAATAATTGCGTTGTGAGATATAAATTCCGTTCTAAATTAGAGGCATCAATAATATTAATGATTAAATCCGCTTCGCCAGAAAGCGTATATTCTTGAGCAACAGCTTCATCTAATGAAGTATGTCCGGGCGTGGTATCTATAGAGTAAATACCAGGTAAATCAACTAATTCAATATTTTGATCTGCATAACGGTAGTAACCCGTTTTGCGTTCTACGGTAACACCAGGCCAGTTACCAACCCGCTGTTTAGAGCCTGTTAAAGCATTAAAAAGTGTGGTCTTACCACAGTTTGGGTTACCAATCACCCCGACAGTCCATTTAGCCATTATGCCCTCTTTTCTACTAAAATTGCGTTTGCTTCATCTTTACGTAGGCTGAGTGCAAAATCGCGCACTCGAATTTCTATTGGGTCACCGATAGGGGCATAACGGGTAATGGTAAAAGCGGTTCCGGGTGTTAAGCCCATGGCTAATAATTTTTGACGATATCCCGGAACACTTTTATCAAACCCTTTCACCACGCCATCTTCACCAATCTTTAACTCATTTAAACGCATCATATTAAATGGTAACTCCTATGATTTAGCAGGGGCTGTGGTAACAAAAATCCGATAGGCGATACCTTTATCAATGGCCCAACGCGTTTCTCCACAACGCACGACAAAACCACCATTTGTTGCTTGTCGATTAAGCACTTGTAGCTCACAGCCTTCAACAATTCCCATCGCAGCTAAACGTGCATGAATTTGTTTATCCGCTTTAATCGCACTCACAATCAGCCATTCCCCTTCTGGTGCTAAGTTGAGCGGGTAACTGTGCAGCGATGTTTGTGTGTTCATCAGCATGACGATGTCCTGTATAGATTATATGGTTAGATAATTATCTTGTAATAATAATGATTCTCACTTGCGTTTGCAAATAATCCCCTTTAGAATCTATATTAAAGCCAGATGAATTGTTTTTACGTGATTATTTTTTGTAAGAGGAGAACAGTTATGAGTGCCTATATTCACCATATTCCCGGACGGTTGCGAGTGCGGACAGACAAATTGCGGTATGCAACGTGTCAATTTGCCGAATTAGAAGTATTGCTAATGCAATTAAACGGAATAGAAAGTTGTCAAATGAATCAAAAAACAGGAAGTTTATTAGTCCATTATGACCCTAGCTGTTTGACGGGGGACGATATTCTATATCAACTTCACAAAGTAGGTTGTTTAGAAAGCGGGTTGACGACCGCCTTGTCACAACGCAGTGCTGCTAACCACACGGGCGCATTATTGGGCAATGCATTATTTGGTGCTGTTGTTAAAAAGAGTTTAGAAACATCCATGCTTTCATTTGCAAAAGCCTTTTTATAAATAACGCACGATGTCCTTTTACACAAATATGTCCACGCCAATACAGCCCATAGACTGGCAATGGTTGCCAGAAGTGTTGCCCCATTTACAGGTAGTTCATCATATTCACGGACGATTGCGCTTACGCTTACTACCGGGCATATTGGCAATTTTGCCAAATTTATCCGACAACTTCCTAAAAACCAAGCTCGCAACTTTACCAGGCATTCTCGAATTACGTATCAATAAACCCGCCGCTTCACTGCTCATTGTTTATGACCCACAACGCATCCAAGCAACATGGTGGGAACGTTTGTTATCGGCTTCTTCCTCAGAAATTCCCCACATACTCACAGAAATAGACTTACTTTACGCACTACCACTTATGCCTCTAAAGGATAAAAAATAATGAGTTATCCAGAACACTACTATCCAACCTTCTACCCCCTTGCACCACAAACAACCTCATTACTTCACAATGTGTTTCTTGGCGCAATGATAGGCAGTACGGTAGCGACTGCAACACAACTGCGCAAATCCCCAGAAGACCGCAAAAATCCTGTTGGCGAAGTATTAAAAGCAGGGGTAGCAACTGGGCTTGCAACCGCCGTTGTAACCGCAATAGGACAAAATATTAGCCCGCATCATTCCAATCTTGCAACGGTTGCAACCATGTTTGTTGCAGGAACTGCATTAATTTATACGCTTAATCAAGAAAAAGGTGCTTAATTATGGATAATCAACAAATACCACAAAACCCTCAAACCAATATTCAAGCAGGCGCGCCTGTACCACCTGTTGCACAACAAACCGCACAAATGCCCCCTGCTTATCCGCCCCCACCAAACTATGGACAACAACAGACCGCCCCACAAGGTGGTTATGCACCACCCGTTGGCTATCCTCAACAATACAATCCATATCAAGGATGCGACCCTCATCACGCCCATCTACACGCTCAATATGCACAAGCCTACTATTCACCCGTTCCTCCACCCTACTATGCACAACAAGGCGTGATGCCTCAAGGACAAGTACCCGCACACTATTATGGCTATCCACCCGTTTATAATGCGCCACTTCCAGCCCCTGCACCTGTAACGGGCGCACATGACCAAAGTTTTGCGAGTTTTTTTAATTTCCGTGATGAACGGTTTTTAAAGGGTGCAATTACAGGTGCGGCACTAACCTTCTTACTCACCAACGAATCACTACAAAAAAATACAATAAAATCATTAGTTAAAGTTTGGAATACCTTACAAGGTGGCATTGAAGAAGTAAAAGAACGCTTCCAAGATGCAGAGGCAGAAATTAAATCAGAATCACAAAAATAGCCTCATCTTTGTCGGCAAAAATACAGATACTACTGCACAGAGCAGTGGTATCCAGATATATAACATCCGCTTTGAATCCTTATAGTTAGATACTTAAATAACGAGAAATAAAAATTGGGCGGAACTGAACAGAAAAAGATAAGCATATATAGTTTTCTAACTGACTTATTTAGCACGACCCTATTTTATTGTTTTATCCGATATCTTAAATGTAGAGTTTTAATAAAAAATATACAGCTAATTTTAGAGATTTCAAATGTCTATCGAACTTGTCCACGAACTACCACGACGCTTACGCTTTAAATCCATACGACTCGCCAACCGCAAGCTAGACCATCTCCATTTAGAAGCCAGTTTATCGAGTTTAAGTGGTGTGCGGAGCGTACGCCTAAATCCCATCGCGGGAAGTGTGGTCGTTAATTATGATGGACAAGCCTCACATCGCATGGCTATTTTCCGCTGGTTTAAAGAACGCTTTGCTGATGCAATTACCATTACCCTGCCTGATGGTGAATATAACGAGGTTACACCTAGTCCTGCGGGTATTTTTGTAGCAGGGCTTAGTTTACTTAGTTTGCCCCTGCTCAAACCCACCGCCCGTCGTTTACTGACTTATGCCGTTGTTGCCCCAACAATATGGCATGGCACGACTGTATTATTCACCCGTGGCATTAAAGTAGAAGTTTTAGACAGTTTAGCTATCGGGCTGGCTGCTAGCCGTGGAGAATACTTCACCGCCGTTGCAACGCAAGGTTTACTTAATCTAGGTGAATATTTAGAACACAAAACCGAACGACACAGCGATGCACTACTGCGCTATCTCCTCAAACCCCTGCCAACTCAAGCATGGGTAGAACGCGATGGCGCGCTACTACAAATCGACTGTAGTGAACTTATTGCAGGTGACTGCATAGAAGTTGGCACAGGCGATATGATAGCCATTGACGGCAAAGTCATTGGTGGAAATGCCGCTGTCAATCAAGCCTCTGTCACGGGCGAATCGCTTGCTGTGCGTAAGGAAATGGGTGATAAAGTCTTATCTGGAACGGTAATTGAAGAAGGACGGCTTAGAATTCACGTCACCCGTGTTGGCTCAGAAACCACGACCGCCCGCATTGCCCATTTCATTGAAAATTCACTCCAACAACAATCAAAAACCCAATGTTTAGCGGAAGACCTTGCCAATAAACGGGTTTACATCACATTAGGATTAGGAACAGCAGTTTACCTGCTGACCCGCGATATAGACCGTCTTGCCTCAGTTTTCCTTGTGGATTATGCCTGCGCTCTCAAACTGGGTACACCTGTTGCCATTAAATCCGCTATGTATCATGGCGCGAAACAAGGCCTACTATTTCGTGGTGGACAAGCCATTGAAAACCTAGCTGAAGCAGACACCTTTGTTTTTGACAAAACAGGCACACTAACCAGTGGTTTATTAGAAGTTACTGATATAAAGACTTTTTTCCCAAAAGATTGGCAACCTGACCGTTTACTTGCACTGGTTGCCTCCATTGAAGAACATGCAACCCATCCCATTGCAAATGCAATTGTTCAATTTGCCCGCCAAGAAAAAATAGGACATATAGAACACGAAGAAGTTGATTATTTAATTGCGCACGGACTCACAACCCATGTCAACGGACAACGGGTAGCAATTGGTAGCCGTCACTTTTTAGAAGAACACGAAAAAGTATCTTTCAAACGCTTTAACCGCACCATTAGTAACCTGCTCAAACAAGGTAAAACGCTGCTGTACATCGCAATGGATAACCATCCGCTAGGTGTGGTTGCCCTACGTGACCACCTCCGCCCTGAAGCAAAAACGGTTATCCACCACCTCCGCCAACTGGGCATACAACAAATTGTCATGCTAACAGGTGACCAACATGACAAAGCGATGGCGTTAGGAACAGAACTGGGTATCGACCATGTTTACGCAGATTGTCAACCCGAAGATAAAGCCAAGGTTGTCAAACAACTGACAGCACAAGGATATAAAGTTGCTTTTGTGGGGGATGGGGTAAATGATGCACCTGCACTGATTTCGGCAATGGTGGGTATTGCAATGCCCAAAGGCGCAGATTTAGCACGTGCAACGGCTGACGTGGTTTTACTCAATGATGACCTTGCAACAATAGTGGAAGCTAAAGCCCTGAGTAAAGCAACGATGCAACTGATTCATTGGCATTTTAACTTATCCACTGCGATTAATACGGGTTTAACCATCGGTGCGGTGTCGGGTGTAGTTTCGCCCATACTCTCTGCCCTTCTACATAATGGGACAACAATAGGAATACTCTTAAATGCAATGGCAGGCGCACGGTATAAACAGTTCCGCTAAGTCACCTGAATTCGGTAACATACTGTAATATAATCTTAAATTACCACTCCAGTTTTTTGGGTTTCCAGCCCTGATAATTATGATTCTGATTTAATATCAACTGGATAATTGAAAGACGCGATTACTTTATGCTCAACATACTAACAGCACAATCCAAGTCAGTATTATTTAGCAAAGTTACAAAAACTATTTGTAAACCTAAAATATTTTATCCCCGCTCAAATACGCCTTTTAGCTTATTTTTTACAACATTATCCCATGTAAAAACCTGTCCATTCATTGCGACATAAACGCCATGCGGTAAACATTGCACACTAGCGAGTGCGAATCCCAGATTAAACAAACTATCAGACTGTTTAAAACAATAAGGTATCATCGCCCCTAATAACACGATGGTTTTTTGTAAATGACGTTCACCTAAGTATCGGGCGGTTTCGCCCATGGTGTCCGTACCGTGTGTGATGAGAATCTTATCTTCTTGTGCAAGATTTGCTTGAATATACAAGGCTTGTCGGTCTTCAAGCGTCATATCCAAACTGTCTTTAAGAAACACTGTTTCTATGGTAACAGGCGCAGTACAACGCGCTTGGGTTAATAATTCGGGAATATGTGTTTGTGCAAAAATAACATTACCTGTTAATTCATCATATTGCTTATCTATCGTACCACCTGCTACGAGTAATTTAATGCTCACGTAGAAAATTCCTTTTTAATCAGTGAAAAATCAAGTTATCTATAAGCGGATAACAAGGGTAATAGGGGTTCTGTTGGAGGAACACGCAATTTATTTACGTCTTGAAGCAATCGTCGCACCTGTTGCATGAGTGCGTTTTCAGATAAATGATTTTTCTCATAAATAGTTTCTACATAACCATATAAACGCGCTAATTGTTCAGCGGTTAAATTTTCAGCGGTTAATACAATCACAGGGGTTGTACGCCATTTTTCTATAATTCGTAAACGGGTAACAAATTCAAAACCATTCATAATAGGCATATTTAAATCTAGTAAAATCAAGGATGGATTAACATCATCAATATGTTCTAATGCGATACGCCCGTTTTCTGCGCCAAAAACTTGCCAGCCATCGGTTTCTAATAAAATACTCACCCCTTCTCGCATGGATTCATCATCATCAATAACCATTACTGATTTGGTTTTGCCATGTTGACGACTATATTTTTCCAGCAATTCAGAAAGTTGTTTACGCTCTATGGGTTTTACTAAATACTCTGTTGCACCTAGCGCAAAACCCTTTTGTTTATCCTCCGTATTAGAGCTGATAATAATGGGAATATTGGCTAGTTCGACATCGGCTTTTAAGCGAGCGATAACGTCCCAACCGTTCACTTTAGGCATGAGAATATCCAAAATAATGGTGTCAGGACGAAGTTTTTTTGCCAGTTTAATACCCATTTCGCCATCAACCGCTGTTGCAACCGCGTAGCCTAATTCGCAAAGGTAGTGCCGTAACATTTCGCGACTGGTATTGTCGTCATCTATGACTAATACCACACCATCCCCCTCTGTCAGTAAAACGTTATCGGGCGCGGTTTCTGGGGTTGTCAACAGCATCTCAGCCGTTGCCATAACGGGTAATTGCACAGTAAATTCACTACCTTGCCCAAATTCGCTACTGATGCTGATATTTCCCCCCAACATTTCGGCAAATTGTTTAGTAATCGCTAACCCAAGTCCTGTACCGCCATATTTACGGGTGGTTGACGCATCTGCTTGGGTAAATGGTTGAAATAATTTAGTTTGTTGTTCTGTGGTTATGCCTATGCCATTATCGGCTATTTTAAAACTAATCCAATCGGTTGTTGCTTGATGATAACGGTGAACAGTAAGGCGAATTTTTCCATTTTCGGTGAATTTCGCTGCATTACTGAGTAAATTAAGCAGCATTTGCCGTAATTTAGTTGCATCTGTGTACATTGTTCCTAGCACATCATCGCACTCAAGAATTAGCACATTGTCTTTCTTTTCTACCAGCGGTTTTACGGTACTTTCTACTTCGGCAATCAGCGTGTTTATTTCTAAATCTTCTAGGGTAAATTGCATTTTTCCTGCTTCTATTTTGGATAAATCTAGGACATCATTGATTAATCCTAATAGATGTTTACCTGCCATTTGAATTTTATTTAAATCTTCTAAGTAATTCGTATGTCCTTCATCCGCCGCCTCTTCATATAAGATTTCGCTATAGCCGATAATGGCATTTAAAGGGGTGCGTAGTTCATGCGACATATTAGCCAGAAATTGGCTTTTTGTGAGATTTGCGGCTTCTGCGGCTAATTGTGCTTTTTCTGCGGTTTCTTTGGCTGTTTTTAATGTTTTTTCAGTTTGTTTACGCTCGGTAATATCCCGAAAAAGTACAACAACGCCAGTGATTTTTTGAGCTTCAATAATGGGCGTAACCGTGTATTCCACAGGAAAAAAAGTGGCATTTTTGCGCCAAAAAACATCATCAGTCACTTGATAGGTGTTTCCTGTTTGTAAGGCTGTATAAATAGGTGATTCTTCAAAGAGGTAGGGAGAGCCATCTGCACGCGCATAATGAATGACTTCGTGCTGATGTAAGCCATTTAATTCGTCTGCACTGTAGCCAAGCATTTGTGCAGCAGCGGGATTAATAAACGTGGTACGTCCTGTTAAATCTAAACCATAGATACCTTCTCCCGCCGCTTCTAAAATGAGCCGATTTTGCCGACTGAGTTGTTCGATCTCGGCAGTGCGTTCTTTAACCCGTTGTTCTAATTCATCGCGTGCAGCTTGTAGTTCTGTGGTGCGTTCGCGCACTCTATTTTCTAATTCGTAATTATGTTGGTGTTCTTGTTCAATAAAGCGTAGATAGGAGCGAATACGGCTGATAAGTTGTGGCGCGTCTATGGGTTTGGTGAGGTAGTCTGCGGCACCAACTTCAAATCCTTGGCGTTGAAAGTCTTCTGATTTATAAGCGGCGGTTAGAAAGACGATGGGGATATGCTGGGTTTTTTTCAGCGAGCGAATTAAACGGGCCGTTTCAAAACCGTCCATTTCAGGCATTTGCACATCCATAATAATCAAATCGATGTGTTGTTCTGTCAGAATTTCTAAGGCAAGCAGACCAGAATCAGCTTCTATAATCAGTGCTTCATTAATATGTTCGCTGATGAGTGTCCGTAGCGTAAACAAGTTATTTTTATTATCATCGACGATTAAAATATTCATCATATTGTTTAGCCTAACGTTTTTTCGCGTTTATTGTGCGTAACAGGCATTGTTACTGTGATTAGTCTCTGTTAAAGAAGGTTACACAGAAATAGATGAATTGGAAATATGGGATAATGGCTATAAGCACAATAGATTGATTTAAATAAAATTTGTAGCATTAAGATTATGGTGTGTCAAGTAAAATTTAGTGAGGGAACATCCTATAAAAAAAATAAATGCAAATCGTGTCTAAATGAGAATTTTTAGTATCGTTTAGGGGGATTATTTTTTGTACTTGCTCACGACTAACAGGGGAGAACTGAATGAGGAATAAACAGGCTTGCTCACTTAAGCGCAATACGTTATGACGCAAAAATACGCGCCTAACGTACCTTACCAACTACTTATTTTTCTAGCTGTTTTAATGCGTCGCCAATTAGCAGGTTATTGCCATTAACCCAGTCGGTTAAAATGAGTTCTTCAAGCGTTTCTCGGGCAGGATGTAGTGAAATGGGTTGTACCCCTTCTGTGCAAAGTTCAGTTTCTAGTTGTTCGTACAGTGCCATCCAAACGGCACAATCACGGCTACGGTTACGCCAATCGCCTTCTACGGCTGTTCCCGGACATTGTCCTTTGCAGGCGAGGAAAAAGCGGCAGTTTTGACAACCATTGTATTGTTGGGGGGTGTGATACAGTGCGAGATAGCGTTCAAAGCCCTCTATATTAGCTTTAACGAAATCAATGCCTTCTTTATTCGTGCGCCCACAGTTACGCCGTTGTCCGTAGCCTTCTACACTGCGAACCGCGCGGGTGGTGTAAGCGTCACAGGCTTTCCATACGCAGGTGACTTGTGCATCTTGCCCCTGTAGCATTAAACGCATGTCATGAAAAATATCAAACCGTAAGGTGTTTAAGGTTTTTTCTAACGCTCGAAAACTTTGTAATGCCACAAGGTTTTCCGCATCGGTTAGAGCGTATTGTTGCGCGATAATGGGGCTGTCAATTTCTAAGAGATGTAGGCGCACTGCATTGATGCCTAATTTTTCTTGTTGGCGCAGCCATTCATGCAATAAGGGGAGTTTATCCGCACTGGCATTGCCTTGGTGTAGCGTAATAATTAATCCCGGTGGAATGTCTGCAAGACAGAGTTTTTCTATGGCTTGTTGGGTTTTTGCGGTTGCTTCGCGGGTGCTGCGCTGTGTACCTGCCCAACGGGTATCGTTTAGCTCGCCACCGCCATCCATAGAAATGCCAACATGGACATTGTATTGTTTAAAAAGGCGAATATGTTCATCATTGATTAATGTGCCATTGGTTTGCACATTATTTTGTCCGTAGCGTTCAAATCCCCATGCCCATAAGGTTTCTAAATCTGCCAATGGAATAAGCAGGGCTTCTCCGCCAAATAAACTAAATGGCTCGCCTTCTTTTTCAAGGCTCGCCAGCATTTTATCAATATCATAGTGATGTAAAATATTATCAGCATCACGCTGTGGGTTTTGATAGCAATATTGACACTGAATATTGCATTTCACCCCAAGAGGACGGAGTTCGACAGACATAATTTGGCTACTTATATGGATGGCAAGACAGGCATTATAAACCGTCAATACGCAGTCTTGGCGTGGACAATCTATTGTGTAAGGTTCTATAAGTGTAGTTGTGAACCATCAGGGTAGTGGAAAGATTCATAATAATTGCTTGCCTGTAGAAGTCATGGACAGGGTGGCGTGTAATACCCCTTTGGGTTGTTGTAATAAATTGGCTAGTTGGCGAATATCGCTTGCATGTCCACGTACCATAATCATTTCAGCGCATAAATGGGCATCTAAATGCACATGGGTTGTTGCGAGAATCATTTGATGGTAGTCATGTTGCAAATCGGTTAATTTCTCGTTTAATAAACGGGAATGGTGATTATAAACAAGGGTAATCGTGCCTATAGCTTCTTCATCCGCTTCCCATGCGTGTTCTACTATTTTGGCACGAATCATGTCGCGAATAAATTCAGAACGGTTGTCGTAATCGCTACGCGCTACTAATTGTTCTAATTTATCGACTAATGGCTGTTCAATGGAAAAACTTAATCTTACAAGGTCGGACATATTTTTTTAATAGAATAATTGGGTTGTTAGTAATGTGTTAGCAAAATTGTGTTTTATAAAAATAGCTTTTTTACTCTAACGGATGAAAATAATGACTATCAAACTGTCCACCCTGAATTTAAGCACGCTTCTTTTGTTAGGAATGATGACGGTATTATTGACAGGTAGCGTGATTTATATGCAACAAACCCTGCAAGAAAAAGATGATATCTTAGAAGAACAAGCACGTATTAGACAGTTAGGTATAGACTTTATTAACGCAATGGAATATTTGACCGATGAAGCACGTAAATTTGTGATGACATACGATGAACGACATATACAACGTTATGCAGAAGAAGTCTATTTTATTCAAACGCGCGAAAAAGTATTGAATATAGTTAATACGCTACGCGCAACAAAGGAGGAAATAGATTTATTAGCAACAATAAAACAAACTTCTGATTTATTGAAAGAAAAAGACATTCACGCCATGCGTTTAGTTTTAACCAGTTTAAATATGCCCGTCATCGGTATTCCTGAAGAAATCAGCAATTATCCATTAACAGACATAGAAAGATTGGCAGAAGCAGGGGATAAATTAAATATTGCCCGAACACTCTTGTTTGACCGTCAATATGACACGCTTAAACAACAAATTATTCAACCGATTAAACGCTTTCAACTACTTGTTAATCAACGCATTACCCAAGAAATTAACTTGGCTCATGCTAAAGTTAAAAAAGCAATTATCATCCTCATCAGTATCGCTATTTTAATTCCGTTTAGCGTACTTATCTTATTGTTTATATTTTGGAAACAAGTTAGTTTACCTATTAGTAATTATATACACGCTTTAAAAAAACATACGGATAAAACCACAGAATTCACCTTACATCCACAAGGCATTCGTGAATTACATTTATTAGCCGATGCCTTTAACCAACAATTGCAAGATAACCATGAACAATTACAAAAAAATCGCCAACTAATGCAAGAATCGCAACAAAATAATCGTATGTTAATAAAACAAGATTGGTTAAAAACGGGACAAACACAGTTAAATAATCTATTGGTTGGTGAACAAGATGAAGTGAGATTAGCCCGACATATTTTACAATTTTTATTAAATTATTTAGATTTGCAATCAGGATTATTCTATCTCAGTGATATGCAAACCGTTCCCCAGTTTAAATTAATTGCCAGTGAAGGCGGTTTATTACGGCATCAATTGGATAATCTTATCCCACTCGGTCAAGGCTTGGTTGGACAAGCCGCGTTAGAGCAGAAAATCATTTTTTTAACCCACTCTTTTATAGATAATCCATTTATTACGAAAGAGTTACAAGAAATAACACCCGCACATTTTCTTGCTGTCCCTTTTATGTATGAAAATCAGTTAAAAGGCGTTGTCTCATTGGGGGCAATGGTAGAGTTTAATGAATTACAAGTAGAATTTTTAGAACAAATCATGCCAAATATGGGCATCATCTTTCACACCATACAAACCAATTTACGCTTAAAAGTAGCAATGCATAACCATTAACACGCTAAATCAATACGTTTAGATTTAAGCAAGATAAAAAACAATTGCATTGATAACCCTGAGAATTCTGATGCAGACAGTTTCACGTCAACAAAAGGGCTTATCCTGACTACTTTATTATTCACCCCCCTTTTAGCTTAGTACCTACGCCCTCTATGTTCACACCGTTACCAATTGACACCGTTCTCCCCAATTTACAAAGCGCGTTGCAACACCATCCTGCTGTCGTTTTACAAGCCCCACCGGGTGCAGGAAAAACCACCCGCGTGCCACTTGCTTTATTAAACGCAACATGGCTACAACAACAAACGATAATTTTATTAGAACCGCGTCGCCTTGCCACACGCGCCGCCGCGCAACGAATGGCGGATGAATTGGGGGAAGCTGTTGGAAAAACCGTTGGTTATAGAACCCGTTTTGAAAGCCAGTTATCTGCGCAAACACGAATAGAAGTCGTTACTGAAGGCATTTTAACCCGTCGTTTACAACGTGACCCCGAATTAACAGGCGTAGGGTTGGTTATTTTTGACGAATTTCACGAGCGCAGTTTACATGCCGATACAGGATTAGCTTTTTGTTTAGAAACGCAACAAGCCTTACGTGATGATTTAAAACTATTAGTCATGTCAGCAACTTTAGACGGGCAAGCTGTCGCCAAATTACTGGGTAACGCGCCTATTATTAGCAGTGCGGGGCGCAGTTATCCTGTGAGCTTGCAATATATCCCAACCGATAATAACGCCCCCATTGCAGAAAGCATGGCGAATGCGTTACGCAACCTTATCACGGAAACAACGGGTGACATTTTGGCATTTTTACCGGGAGGTGGGGAAATTCGACGTACACAACAATTATTAAACGCGACTTTTCCGCCACAGATACAAATTTATCCTTTATACGGTGATTTATCCCGCGAGGCACAAGACCAAGCCATTCGCCCTGCTGCGAATGGACAGCGAAAAATTGTGCTTGCGACTCCCATTGCAGAAACCAGTTTAACCATTGAAGGCATTACCACCGTTGTCGACAGCGGCTGGCGACGTGCGCCGCGATTTGACCCAAGCAGTGGTTTAAGTCATTTAGCATTGCAACGTGTATCTAAAGCCGCCGCAGAACAACGGGCAGGACGGGCAGGACGCTTGCAAGCAGGCACTTGTTACCGTTTATGGAGTAAAGAACAACAAGAACGGCTCATTGCTCAAACCCCCGCAGAAATCCTCGAGGCTGACTTAGCTCCTCTCGCCTTAGAATTGGCACAATGGGGCGTACAAGATGCCAATACCTTGCGTTGGTTAGACCCGCCACCCGTTGCAGCCCTTGCTCAAGCCCGTGAATTATTAGCCGATTTAGAAGCCTTAGACACACAAGGACGTTTAACCCATATTGGTAAAACCATGTTGACATGGTCAACACATCCGCGTTTAGCCCATTTACTTTGTCGCGCACAAGAATTGGGATGGGGAAATTTAGCATGTGATATTGCGGCATTATTAACAGAACGCGATATTCTCCGCGATAGTCGTAACCCCGAATTGTCCGCCCGATTACACGCATTACAAACCTATAGACAACAAGGAAAACAAGCCGCACGGACACAAGGCATAGACAGCAATGCTTGCCAACTTGTTGAACAACTTGCACAACAATGGCGTAAGCAATTACGTGAAACACCACAAAGCGTAGAAGCCGACAGTGCAGGCATTTTGCTTGCTTTTGCCTATCCTGACCGCATCGCCCAACGACGAGCAAACAGCCATCAACGTTATCGCTTAGCAAATGGACGGGGCGCATTACTCCCCGCAGGGGTGACTGCACCAGATTATTTAGCCGTTGCTCATTTAGATGGTGGGCAAGGAGCTGAAGCGAAAATTTTTCTTGCCGAACCCGTTAGCCAAACCGCTTTACTGCATTATCTTTCTGCGCGGGTGGTTACACAGGAACGCATAAACTGGGACTATACCCAAGCGTGTGTCGTTGCCCAACGGGAACAGCGTTTAGGTGAATTAATTTTTACTCGCACGCCTTTAACCAATCTAACGGACCATGCACGTATTCCCATTTTAATTCAAGGTATTCAACAAACAGGTATCAGTGCATTACCATTTACAGAGGCACTGCGTGAATGGCAAGCGCGTATTCTCGCTTTGCGTACATGGATGCCTGAGTTAGGATTACCTGACATCAGCGATGACTATTTGCTTGCTCAGTTAGATACGTGGTTAGCCGCTTATTTAACAGGGATGAGTCGTTTAAGTCATTTACAAAAATTGAATTTAACCGAAATTTTACACGCCTGTTTAACATGGACAATGCAACAACACATTGATAAACATGCACCAACTCACCTACTCGTTCCCAGTGGTTCACACATTCGCCTGCAATATTTTCCTGATGGACAGCCCCCCATTTTAGCGGTGCGTTTACAAGAGCTTTTCGGACTGCATACCACACCAACCATTGCTCAAGGGCGAATAAAAATCATGCTGCACTTGCTATCGCCTGCACGCCAACCGATACAAGTTACACAAGATTTAAGTAGTTTTTGGGAGAGAACCTACGCAGACGTGAAAAAAGAATTAAAAGGACGTTATCCGAAACATTATTGGCCTGATGACCCTTATCAAGCGGTAGCGACACGACGGGTAAAACCGAGAGGGGAATAAATAATGGGTGATGACGTACAAAAACCTTTTAGACGGTTGAAATCTAAAAGGTCTTTGATAAATATTAAGTAAATCCTAACGGATACACCTTTCTTTAATGATCATCATGTTTACGTCTTTCAACGTATGGATTATACCGAGGAGCATCATCTCTTCTGTAATCAGGTCTTTCTACCTGAGGACGATGAGGATTGTACCAACGTTTATCCTTTTTATACTCGTGTGAGCGATTGGGATACTCGTATCGCTTTGGGTTATAATGATGTTTTTTCTTATTATCCTTGTGATAATGACGATGTGATGAATCATCACGGCCATCATCCACATACCGATTATGCGCGTAACCATCAAATTGTGAGGAATCAACCGCCATCACATTGAATGCTAAACTATTCAACAATAGGATAAGTAAAAAACTGCTACATTTAGTGAAAGATATCATAAATACCATCCATTATTCGGTTTATATCAGCATTATTACGGAATAACATTGTTTAACTTCAACGTAATAAATCTACTGCTTGCTAAACAATGTACAGCTACTTTCCTTGCTGAGATAAATATTTCCATGTTATAACTATAAGACTAATAAATGCTATTTCAAGTAAAATAGCTATAAATTAAAATATAATTACCTTATTTTTAAAAATACTTTATAACCTTAATATCCTCAAAATAAGCCAGATTTTGCTTATAAACTCTCTACATCGTCAGGTGGAATATTTAATAAACGCAACGCGCCTGTCATAACTTTACTGAAAACAGGGGCAGCGACTTGTCCACCATAATATCCCCCTGTGCGTGGTTCTTCTATCAAGATGGCCATCACTAAACGCGGTGTACTAATCGGGGCGATGCCAACAAATAAGGCGTAATAATTACCTGCGGAATAGCCTTTTCCTGTTGATTTTAAAGCTGTTCCTGTTTTACCACCCACACGGTAACCGGGTACTTTGGCAAGCGTACCTGTTCCCCCCGGTTTTACAACCAGTTCTAGCATATCTAAGATTTCACGAGCAGTTTTAGGGCTAATAACCCGTGTCAAGGTATTAATCGGCTGAGTTGTTTGTGCCGTATCAACAGGGGTGAATGAAATTGCAGGCAGTATGCCACCATTACCTAAAACGGTATAAGCGCGGGCAAGTTGTAAGAGGGTTGTATTAATACTATAACCGTATGAAATACTGGCTTGTTGAATGGGTTTCCACGTTTTGTAGTTAGACAAACGCCCCGCGATTTCACCGGGAAAACCGCTGGCACTCATGCCACCAAATCCCAACTGGTCTAATAGTCTCCAATGCTGTTCTGCGGGAATAGAGAGTGCTATTTTACTCGCGCCGACATTACTGGATTTTTGAATAATTTTAGCAAGGCTCAATGTGCCGTAATTATGCGTATCATGAATAAGATATTTACCAAAGCGCATACTACCGGGAGAGGTATTTATCAGCGTGTCAGGGGTGAATTTACCACTTTGTAATGCGGCAGCAATGGTGAAGGGTTTCATCGTTGAACCCGGTTCAAATAGGTCAACAACAGCACGATTGCGATAGTCATCTGCTTTTAACCCACTGCGGTCATTAGGATTATAGGTTGGTTGATTGACCATGGCTAACACTTCACCTGTGCGCACGTCTAAAATAACCGCAGCACCCGCAACGGCATTGTGACGACGAACAGCGTTTCTAAGCTCACGATAAGCAAGGTATTGTAAGCGGCGGTCGATACTCAGACGAATATCTTTTCCGTGTTGCGGTAGGCTTATGTTTTCTACGTCTGCAATAATTTGTCCGCGATTATCTTGCATAACTTGTTTTGCACCCGCAACCCCGCGCAGAATGTTATTAAACGCAAGTTCCATCCCTTCTTGTCCACTGTCATCAACATTCGTAAATCCGAGTAAATGAGCTGTTACCTCGCCTGACGGATAGAAACGGCGATATTCTCTTTGTAAATAAACACCTGATAAATCTAGGCTCTTAACTTGTTGCGTCATTTCAGGTGAAATATGGCGTTTAAGATAGACAAAGCCACGACTCATGCGGGTAGTCAGAATATCATCTATTTCTTTACGGTTAATATTGAGCGTGGTGGCTAATTTATCCCAATTGGCTTGTTCCGTTTTAAATTGACTCGGATTTACCCATACAGAATCAACAGGACTACTAATCGCCAATGGCTCGCCATTTCTATCCATCAGCATTCCGCGATGTGCGGTCATTGTTACGGTACGAATATGGCGTGCATCGCCTTGGTCTTGTAAAAATTCGCTATCCATTACTTGTAGATAGATAGCACGACAAACGAGAACCCCTGCCAATATAGAAAAGAGTGAGAGCATCCATTGACGGCGTACCCAAAAAACTTCAATTTTGGCTTTACGACGGGCAAAACGCACGGCAGCACGTGGAGAGAATCGGTTAGACGTGCGTCGTGGATGACGGCGAGTAGATTTGGTCAGCAGTAACATGGTCGTGTTTAACAGCATGGGTGAGGTGAAGATAAACGTGGTGTGTTTTATCTTCATCTTTATATTAAGGTGTTACAAGAATAGTATCTTTAACGGTGGGTGCGAACATCCGTAACTTTTCGCGTGCAAGGGATTCTATCCGCTCATGTTGTTCATAAGTGGTTTGTTCAATTTGTAACCGTCCCCAATGAACATCAAGTTCATCGCGTTGTTTTTCCAATCGCTGTAATTCAGCAAACAGCATACGGGTTTGATAACGCATGACAATCAATTGAACGGAGGAGATGAATAACCAAGCAATCAGCGCAGTTAGCAAGACTTTAGTCATGAAGGAGGACATAAATACAAGGACTACCAATAATGCAATGTTATAGTGCAAAGGTGGCGACAACGGGCGTGTGGTCGGAAGGTCTTTCTAATCTGCGCGGTTCTTTGTCTATGTGGCACGCCTGACAGCATTGTGCGAGTGCGGCATTTGCCAAAATCAAGTCTATACGTACCCCGTGATTACGTCTAAAGCCAGCCGCGCGATAATCCCACCAGCTAAAGCTCTCAGGACTTTGTTCAAAAAGACGAAACGTATCCTGCAAACCTAGTGCCATAAGGTTTTGTAATGCCAGACGTTCTGCGGGACTGACTAATACACCACCTTCCCATGCCTGCGGGTCGTGAACGTCTGCATCTGTTGGGGCAATATTAAAATCGCCTAAAACACAAAAAGATGAATAACGTTGCAAACTGTCTGCAACGTATGCTTGCAACGCATTTAACCAAGCTAGTTTGTAGTGATATTTGTCTGAATCGACACTTGAACCGTTGGGAACATATAGATTTAATACCCGTAACCCGTTGGGATAAGTCACGGCAAGCACCCGCCGTTGCGAGTCGGGATAATTGGGCAATTCGGTAACAATTTCTGTGCCTGTCATGCGACTGAGTAGCGCGACACCATTGTATGTTTTTTGCCCTGCAAAAATAGCGTGATAACCTGCTTGTTGTATCTCAGTCAGTGGAAAGGTTGCATCGACGGTTTTGGTCTCTTGCAGCGCAACAATATCAGGTTGCACGCGGGCGAGCCAATCCAATAGCTGCGGCAAACGTACCCGTAACGAATTCACATTCCATGTTGCAATCGTAAACATTAACTTATCTCATTGACAGTACTTCAGCATGACGAAAACAGGTTACTAAATGGTCATTCACCAACCCCACTGCTTGCATATACGCATAGCAAATGGTTGAACCAACGAATTTAAAACCTCTTTTTTTCAAATCCTTACTAATTTTATCAGATAAAGCCGTTTGTGCGGGAATATCTGCCATCTGTTGCCAATTATTTTGAATGGTTTGTCCATTTACAAAACCCCACAGATAATCTGCGAATTGTCCATATTCCGCCTGAATTTGTAAAAAAGCGCGTGCATTAAGAGGAATTGCTGCAATTTTAGCACGATTGCGGATTAAGCCTGTATTGCTTAATAATAGTGCTTGTTGTGTTTCATCCAACACGGCTAATTTAACAGGGTCAAATTGTGCTAATGCCAAACGGTAGTTTTCTCGTTTTTGCAATACTGTTCGCCAACTCAAGCCTGCTTGCATCCCTTCTAATAGCAGAAACTCAAATAAAACAAGGTCATCATGTATAGGACAACCCCATTCTTGGTCATGATAAAGCATTTCTAGCGGGGTCGCTTCTGCCCACGCACAGCGTATTTGCATGATAAATCCTGAATAATGTTGTTTACTGTTCGTTTTTATTATAAGCAACTTCGTTATGAGATACGTTGTTATCAATAGGGTAAATAGATAATCTTTTAACGTTGCTAATGATACAGATTTAACGGAATCTTTAAATTACAAAAACATTTTATTCATTTAATTCGCATTAATAACCTCTACCACAAAGTGACCACACAATGAATTTTTTACAAAATAAACATGTTTTACTGGGTGTAACGGGTGGGATTGCTGTTTATAAATGTCCAGACCTTGTGCGACGTTTACGGGAACAAGGCGCGGTGGTAAAAGTGGTAATGACGGATGCTGCACAAGCCTTTGTGACACCGCTGACCTTTCAAGCGGTATCAGGGCAACGTGTTCATACACATCTACTAGATTCTGAAGCAGAATCAGCCATGGGACATATAGAATTAGCCCGTTGGGCGGATGTTATCCTCATTGCACCCGCAACAGCCGATTTTTTAGCGCGCCTAACCGTTGGTATGGCAAATGATTTATTAACAACGCTTTGTTTAGCCAGTACGGCACCGATTATTGTCGCACCCACAATGAATCAACAAATGTGGAATGCCAGCATTACACAAGAAAATTGTCAACGTCTGATACAGCGTGGCATTACCCTTTTAAAACCCGCTGAGGGTGCGCAAGCTTGCGGGGAAGTCGGTATGGGACGTATGCCCGAACCCTTAGCAATAGTGGCGCAACTACAGACTTTTCTCAGTCCTCACCGTTTAAAAGGCTATAAAGTTCTCATTACCGCAGGTGCAACCCGTGAAGATATAGACCCTGTCCGTTTTATCAGCAATCGGAGTTCGGGAAAAATGGGTTACGCACTGGCAAATGCGGTTTTAGCCGAAGGGGGGGAGGTTATTTTAATTAGTGGTAATAGTGTGTTACCGCCGCCAATAGGTGCGCAACTGATGCCTGTTTATAGTGCGCAAGATATGTATGAAGCCGTGATGTTTAATATAGAAAACGTTGATATTTTCATTTCAACGGCAGCGGTTGCCGATTATCGTCCTGCGCAAGTTGCAACGCAAAAAATGAAGAAAACGGTGCAAAGTGAATTAAGCCTGCCATTGGAAAGAACAACGGATATTCTCGGCGAAATAGCCAAATTACCACAACGCCCGTTTACCGTTGGTTTTGCAGCGGAAACACATGATGTTGCTAATTATGCGTGGGAAAAACTGCATCGGAAAAAATTAAATATGATTGCAGCAAACCCTGTGGGGAAAAATCAGGGGTTTGATAGTGATGAAAACACTTTATTAGTGCTATGGGATGGTGGAGAGCAAGATTTAGGGTATGGATTAAAACAAGATTTAGCTATAGATTTATTAGAGTTGGTTATTAAACGGTTTTTGTTAGAAAAAAATCCCGATAAAGCCTAGTTAAAAAAATAGACCATTTGTCCAAAGCAAAATGTAGCACGTTTTTATTTAATGGATATTATCGTTTGACGCGATACTATCCATTTGTATTACTTCAGAGTTTTGCGTTTAAAAGTAAGTCAATTAGTTTTTTGAATGCTGACCATTCTGAACAGCCTGATTTGAACCGTTTTTAATGATTAAACCATTCCTTCTTCAGTAACACGTAAGACTTCTTCAATACTGGTCATGCCTTGATAGGCTTTTAACCAGCCATCTTCGCGTAAATTGCGGAAACCTTGGCGCGAGGCTAAACGACGTAATTCACTGACGGGCGCGCGGTTTAAAACTAAGGTTTGTAATTCTGGCGTGATGTAAACCAGTTCATAAATCCCAACACGTCCTTGATAGCCTGTGCCTTGGCAATGGGTGCAACCAACGGCTTCTAACCAATTAGCGGATTGCGTGGCTAAATAAGGGGGTATAATCTCATTTAACCGTTCAAGAACAGCCATTAAGGGCTTAGTTGGTTTGGCACAGTGGCTACATAAACGACGAACAAGCCGTTGTGCTTGTACGGCACGTAATGAGGTAGCCACTAAAAAAGGTTCAACACCCATATCAACTAAACGGGTAAACGCGCTAACCGCATCATTTGTGTGGAGTGTAGAAAGTACCATGTGTCCTGTGAGGGAGGCTTGAATGGCAATTTCTGCTGTTTCACGGTCGCGGATTTCACCTATCATAATAATATCAGGGTCTTGACGCAGAATGGCGCGTAATGCGCTCGCAAAGGTGTAGCCTATATCGCTATGGGCTTGAACTTGTGTCACCCCTTTTAATTGATATTCTACAGGGTCTTCAACGGTGATAATTTTTTGTGAACGGTCATTAACTTCATCTAACGCAGCATATAACGTTGTTGATTTTCCTGAGCCTGTTGGACCTGTTACCAAAATAATACCGTGCGGTTCACCAATCCATTGTTTAAAAAGTTGTAGGTGGTCAGTTGCAAAACCTAAGCGGTCTAGTCGACTGGTTTGACGTTCTTTAGGCAATAAGCGCATGACTATTGATTCACCATGTACTCCCGGCAAACAAGACACACGAATATCTAACTCTTGTCCACTGACGCGCGTGTTAAGTCGCCCATCTTGTGGTAAACGCCGTTCCGCAATATCTAAGCCTGAAATCAATTTAATGCGTGAAGCAATGGCGTTAAAACGCTCTTTAGGTAAATTGAGATGCTCATATAACACCCCATCTACGCGATAACGAACAAAAAAAGTGTGTTCTTCTGGTTCTACGTGTACATCAGAGGCGCGGCGGTCTATCGCCTGAGAAAACATATTGCTAACAAATTCAACAACGGGCGCACCTTCGGCAAGCTCACGCAATAAATGAACATCGTCTGTATTCACATCGTCTGCATTTAGGCGCGCTTTTGCCAACATATCCAATAATCTATCTAAATCTTGGTTACGGGCTAAATACCATACTATCTGTGAAGTAAAACGATTATCCAGAACTTCGTGCAAGGTATCGTCTAAAGGGTCACGCGCAATACAATAAATTTTTTCCGATTCGACTTGCGTCCAGATAACTAATTCCTGATCTAAACACCATTCTTTTTCTAACCCTGTTTTTTCTAAGCCATTGAGTAATAAATTAACATCTGTTGGTAGTTGTGCGGTAGGAATCACTGCAATATTCAATTGTTGGGCTAGGGTGATTAATAACCCGTCCTCAGAAATTGCGCCCATACGAATTAACACCGCCCCAAGTCGCCCCCCAAAACGGTTTTGAAATTCGAGCGCACGTTGAATGTCGGTAGAGGTTGCAAGTGCCGTTGCTACTAACATTTCTCCTAAACGAGCGGGTGTTGGTGTGGTAATCGCTTCAACTAGAGCAGTGGACATAAAGATAAAAAATCGGTGATATTGAAAAGTAATAAAATGGTTTGGTTATTAATTAATAGGGTGCATCGTGCTATCCCATATTTTTTTTTGTCCTGCAATGCCCTGTCCGCCATGCGCCCACGCAAAGCCTATATCTTGATATTGCAATCCACCACTGGCAAAAACAGGTATTTTCGCTTGTTCTGTCTGGGTAAAAAAAGTGAGCCAACCTAATGCATTACTTGTTGCACGGATAGGGCTTAAGGTAACAAAATCTAAATCTATTGTTTGAGCTTGTTTAATATCATCCGGTGTATGACAAGAAGCGGCAACCCATAAGTCTTTTTTTAAAGGACGTTCAACCAGTTGTAATAAATCAGCTTGTTGTAAATGCACACCATGCACACCAACCGATAGCGCAATCGCTGGTGTTGTATAAGCTAAAACTTGGACTTTATAAGGCTCACAAATCGTAAGAATTTTTTCTGCACAATAACAATATTCATGCGCATCTAAAAAAGAAGAACGAAATTGTAATAATTGAATACCTTGCTCCAAATTACGTTCTAATTGATAAAAAAATTTAGGATCATTCCGTTTTAAAGGTTCAGCCGTAATCAGATAAACAGCGGGCAATAATGCTGCGGTAATAACGGGATAATTAGCAGCGGGAAATGTTTTCGTTCGCAACAAATGCGGCGCGCACCATTCGATAGGTTGCCCCTCACGTCCCCACGCTTTTCCGCTAAATTGTTCTACTGACCAAACATCAAGCAAAACTTCGCGGTGCGTATAAGTATGCCGAATACGGATTAATGGATGAGCGCGTTGAATCGTTATATCTACTTCTTCTTTAAATTCACGAACTAAAGTTTCTTCGGGCTGTTCACCAACTTCACGTTTCCCCCCCGGAAATTCCCACAAATCGCCATGTTCTTTTGTTGGATGACGGCGGGCTAATAAAATATCGCCTTGTGCATTACGCACCACCCCCGCAACCACATGTAACGGTGCTAAATTCGTCATTCTTAGACTACTCCACTTAAAATCATTTCATGATACATACGCCATTATTAAAAATAACGGTGCTGGTTATCGCTTCTTTCGCGCATAAATTTTAGTAAAAGAGATAAAAGAAAAATTTATACTGAAAGGCATATATAACAAGTTTACCTGTTTTTTTAAAAAACAAGGCATGATTTATGCCGTCCATCTATACATCAAATTAAAATCTGTCTGCATTAGAATGACCAAAACTAACAAAATTTTCAGGCATAAAAGTATTGTTTTTTAATCTTTAATCCCGCCTAATATTCTGATAATACCGTAAATTATGATTAGCTATAAACTAAAAAACCCAGCAGACTTTTAAAATCTACTGGGTTTTTTCAAAATCAACCAATAACTAACTTGCTACACGATAGGATTAATACACAACAAATTCAGCTCGACAACCCGCATCAACCCAAACACCGCGTTTATCATATCCCCACGTATCGCCAAGTTCGCAGGCGGAATCGCTCAGTTGACGATAAAGTTTAACCCCACGTCGGGTATTCACTTCACAATACGTGTAATTATGGTTTTCCGAATTACAAACAATAGTCTTGCCTGATGAGGTATCATCCCGATTGTTACGACCTTTATTTTCAATAGAAAACTCCGCTCGACAACCGTTAGTTACCCAAATCCCCCCATTATCATACCCCCATGAATCGTTATAACGACACTCAGCATTGCTGATTTGTTTGTATATCTGCACACGTCCACGAACATTCGTTTTACAGTAAACATACCCATTTTTGTAAGAATTGCAGGTAATCCGATTGTCTGAGGAAGAACCTGATGTGTTATCTTCTTCATAATTCGGATAATAACGCCGCATATTGCCGTCGGAATTACGGTTATCATCGTAACGCGGAGAATCCCGCTCATGCCACTCGCGCCGCTTAGTCCAGTCTTTATCATCCCGACTCCGATCATAATTTCGCCCCTGATCATAATTCCGACCCTGATCATAATTATCCCCGTTGAACTTATTCGCTGAACGAGAGGGGGTATCATAATCTTTCCATGTTGATTTATTTTCGGGAGTAACAACCGCTCCCTGTCCTCTTTTTGGGGGTGGGGCTTCAGGCGGTGGTGTTTGTTCGCTCCCTACACCAGAATCAAAACGATCCCATTTGCTGTCTGCCATAACAGGACTCATACCACAACCCACAGTTGCAAACAACGTGTATATCAAAAGGTTACGTGTTAAAGTAAGCATATTTTTTTCCTTATATCAATTATGTAAATAATTGGCTTGTTATGATTAATTAAGTCTATCGGAGTTTTTAATAGATGAGGCATAATTTATGCCATAATATTGAAAGTACATGACTTTATTTTTATTTTTGTAAAAATACCGACTATCAAACGACTCTTTTTTTAGACAATGAGTTACACCAAGACAAGTATAATGTTGTACACGAAAAATCCTATAAGGGTGAATCGGTAAACGTGTGGGTAATTTATATTGGTTATAGCGAGAAGCGAACGATACGGATATATCGTACTAAAAAATATGTTTTTCTGACTTTGTTCTTTCTTTCCTGAAACTCAGGTTAAAATAGCAACTTTTATTGTGGATATTCCTAAAAATAACTTTGTTATCGAGGTTACGTTATGAACACTTTTGAAGCGGTTACACAATCCGAAGGATTCCGCCGCTTTTTGCTCTTTTCGCTCGTAGGGATTACAACCCTATTTGCATTGGGCTTATTAACCATGGTTTTTCAAAAAGATGGTATTACCGTTTTAGAATTAACCATGCTAATCCTGTACGCGATTTTATTTACGTGGATATGCTTTTCTTTCTGGACAGCCATGTTCGGTTTTATCATCTGTCTATTTCGACGCGACCGCTTCGCCATTTCAGCCAGCTTACCTGCGGATGATAATATTGCGCCTAGTAGTAAAACCGCGATTATTATGCCTATTTACAATGAAGACCCGCGCCGTGTCTTTGCAGGGCTGACCTCCATTTGTGAATCTTTACTAACGACTAATAAATACGACTGTTTTGAAGTATTTATTATCAGTGACACCCGCGACCCTGACATTTGGATAGAAGAAGAAATGCGCTGGCAAATTCTGCAACAAGCCATGCAGGGAAAAATCAATGTTTATTACCGCAATCGAGAAAAAAATAGCGAGCGTAAAGTCGGTAATATTAAAGACTTTTGCCAACGTTGGGGCGCACACTATCCCTTTATGATTATTCTCGATGCTGACAGCATCATGTCGGGGGAAACACTGGTAAAAATGGTGCGCTTGATGGAGAAAAATCAACATGTTGCCCTGTTACAAGTTTCACCGTTACCGATTAATAAAGAATCTTTATTCGCGCGGATTCAACAATTTGCCAGCAATGTTTACAATCCTATATTCACCGCAGGGTTAAATTTTTGGCAACTCAATGAAGGTAACTACTGGGGACACAACTCAATTTTACGGGTTAAAGCCTTCATGGACCATTGCGGACTCCCCCGATTACCGGGGAAAGAACCCTTTGGAGGCGATATTTTTAGCCATGATTTTATTGAAGCAGCGATGCTACGACGTGCAGGTTGGGATGTATGGTTAGCCTATGATATTGGTGGAAGTTATGAAGAAATTCCGCCTACATTAATTGATTATGCCAAACGTGACCGCCGTTGGTGTCAGGGTAATTTACAACACACCCGCATTTTATTTGCCAAAGGCTTACACCCCATTAACCGCTTGCATTTACTGATGGGAATTATGTCCTATCTTGCTTCGCCACTGTGGTTACTCTTCCTAATTGTCACAGCGATTGATGCCTACTTCCGTGCGCAAACAGAGCCTATTTATTTTTTTGGTGATACCCTATTTCCTGTATGGCCCGTGTCTTACACCATAGAAATGGCAACAGTGTTAGCCTTTACGCTGACATTTCTCTTTTTACCTAAAATTCTCAGTTTACTAATCATTACTACAAGAAAAGGCTTGTTAAAACAATACGGAGGGCTGGCAAAATTAAGCCTAAGCGTGGTGATAGAAACCCTATTTTCCACCCTACTTGCGCCCATTATGATGCTCTTTCAATCACGTTTTGTGCTTGCCATCTTATTACGTAGTAATATCACATGGATGACACAAAAACGTGACGACCACCACACCAACTTTTTAGAAGCCCTCTCTGCCCATACCAGCCATACCATCATCGGTGTGGTCGCGGGCTGGCTGTCTTATAACTATATGGAAACTTTTTTCTGGTGGTTTACGCCCGTTTTAGCGGGGTTAGTTCTCTCTATTCCGCTTTCCATGCTCCTCAGCCACGTATCATTAGGACGATTAGCACGTCGCTACGGCTTATTTCTCACGCCAGAAGAAACCGACCCGACGTATGTTGTGCAACGCCTCAAAGTCAATGAAACACTGCCAGACCCGTTAGTAACAACTTACCCCAGCCGTTTTGTGCAAGTTTTGGTTGACCCTTATGTCAACGCGCTACATACCGCCTTATTGCCCGAAACACAAACTTATGAAACAGGTAAACGTTATCAACACGAGTTACAAGGCTTAATTTATAAACTGTTAGAAGATGGTATTCATAGCCTAACGCAAGACGAAAAGCGCAAGTTATTAACTAGCCGTAACACCTTGTTAAAATTACATACAATGGTGTGGAGTTTGCCAAATATTGCAGATAGTTTAGGCAACACACGGGTTGCGGATATGCCTTAGTTTTATCTGAATAAAGTTTTTGCTGAAAATTCTGCAAGATAAATAAATGAGGATGCGTTGCTACGGCTAACGCATCCCACATTTATAACGGCTCTAGTCCTTTAAAATCAATCACTACAATGACAATACCCGACAATTTTCTCGTTATCGACACCGAAGGCAAAAACACATTAAATGAAATTGCCGTGCTAGATGCACAGGGACAACTTGTTTATGAAGCCTTTACACAAGAATATCAAACAACTACACACTTTAATGCCAAGCCATTAGCAACCATTTTGCACGATTTTATAAAGCTGAGTGCCGATAAAACGCTGGTTTTTCACTATGCAGAACATGATATAAAACTCTTGAAAAAGAGCTTTAAATCCGTTAAGTTAGCCTTTCCAACGCGACAAATCGCTTGTACTTATTTACTTGCAAAACAATGCTTTCCAACTATCTGTTCTTTCTCTTTAGAATATTTAAGTAAACGGTTTGGCTTAAAAGTAGGTAAGCATTATTTTAATAATAATGCGGCTCATTCAGCGCGTTATGATGCAGCTTTTACCTATCAACTCTATTGTAAAATTTTAGATAATCAGGACGATTCTATTAAAATGCCGTTAATCAATCCTTTTAGTGATAGTCGTGTTGACAATCCATTTCAACAACATATTGACTTAAAAAGTGTTTATCAATATGAATTTGCAACATTAAAATCTATTCTCAGTGAAATAAAGCAAGACCCAAATCACCAAAGTAAGGGAGCGATTATTATTGGTGAGGCGGGCAGTGGAAAAACACATTTAATGATGCGTTTAGCGCAAGAACTATTAAAAAATAATCGGTTATTATTTATTCGTCAGCCGAATAATTCTAATGCTGTTTTGCATCATGTTTATAGTCGGATTTTAGAGTCTTTTATAGAAAAAGTGCCTAATACCGATTTTTCACAATTAGAATATTTATTGGCGCATAGCTTTTCTAAGATTGCGATTGATTTTTATCAGAAAAAAGCATCAAAAAGCGATGAATCTATTTTAAATGCGCTATCTGCTGACCACTTAAATATTTATGCTAAGTTAGGTGGGGAAGGAACTGATATAAAAAGAAAAAACTGGTCTCATTTAGAAAAAAATACGATTAGCTGGTGGGAAAGTCAATATAGTTTTGCGGGCATTGCAACCGCCATTATCAAAGGCTTGATTAAATATTGTTCTTATAAGGATACTAACCGTCGTGAGTTGGTAAAACGCTGGTTAGCGGGCGCGACCTTAGAAGAGGAAGAATTAAAATTAATTGGCTTACCTAATTGGGATAATGAATTAAATTTAGAAGATTTTTCCTTGCAAGCCATGATAGTTTTTGGACGGTTGTCCATTATTGATGAACCCTTGATTATCGTTTTTGACCAGTTAGAAGGCTTGCGCGAGAATGAAACACTACTCGCACAGTTTGGCAATGGATTAAAAGAAATTTTTACGGCAGTTCCTAATAGTTTAATTATCCTAAATTTATTTCCAGACCGTTGGGCAACTTTTCAAAACATTTTTGACAGTTCTATTATTGACCGTGTATCACAATATCGAATCACCCTGAATCGCCCAAATGCAGAAACGTTGCAAGAAATCCTTTTTTTAAAAGCACGGGCGCAGGATATTGATTTAAAAAAGTTACTTCACGATAGCGATTTTACTGAAATTTTAAGTTTTTATTCAATTCGCACGGTATTAAATCGAGCGGCGGAATATTTTCGTTATCGTGCTGAAGGGATTGCATTACCACCATTAGATAATGAAAAACTCACGTTTGAAGCGAGTATTCGGCAAGTTATCACTCAATTAAAAGCAGAAATTAGTTTATTAAAACAGAAGGTTGGTATTGTAGAGTTGCCCGTTAGCACTCCCCCGCCCACAGCATCGACAACGATGTCGGAGGCAGATTTATTGTCGTATCTCACAGCAACTAAACAACAGTTAGTTGCTGATTATGAGAAAAAACAAATTATTTCTGAATCTGATGATATGGGCAAGTTGCGAACTATTTTTGATGCTTTTCATGCAACTAAGTACAACACGCTTGGGATAGATTGTCTGTATTATGGTAAAAAGGTTATTCCCGAAAATATCACTATCACGACAGAAAAAAATGTTTTTGTTGTTGGGTTTTTATACGCAGTGGGAACGTCTTTTACCGCCCGTTTAAAAAATTTTAATGATTTAGTGCTACAACATAAAGAATACCGTTTTCGTATCTGTCGTGATAGTCGTGAACCAACGATTAAGGGAAAAGTAGGGCTAGATGAAATTGAAAAATTTACAAATGCAGCAAATGGTAATTATTACCTGATGGAACAGGCTGATAGAATTAATTATGAGTTGTTATATAAATTAATAACGGATATTCAAAATAAAGATTTAGACATTGATTTAAGCAATGCCTTAAATTTCGTAGAAACACAATATTTGCGCGATTTTTGGGTGTTAGCATTGTTACGACATTGAGATAAATTGTTTACATCAGAATTTATACAATTTTAAGGATTATCAGAATATTATAATTTATTTTCATGATTGAAATACAGCCTAAAATTGACTATTTAAGCTAGTGAGTGAGATTGTATTTAAAGTGATTAAAGCACAATAAAATCTACAGCCCTAACCATAAAAAACGCTGATAATTAATGTCTAATAATCCACCCTACAGGATAAATAAATGGAAACTCCTCCTAGTCGTAAAAAACCGAAAGAAGAACAAACACAGGAAATTAAAGTAACGCCAAAACTATTTAAACAATGGGAAAGAGAGGCTAAAAAGGGAAATGCTCAAGCACAATTTATGTTAGGCTTTTGTTATTTAAAGGGAAAAAGCGTAAGCCAAAATCATAAAAAAGCGGTTGAATGGTTTGAAAAAGCGGCTAATCAAGAGCACGCTCAAGCTCAATTTATTTTAAGTATTCATTATTTAGAAGGGAAAGGGGTTGCCAAAAGTTATGAAAAGGCTTTTGAATGGCTTCAAAAAGCGGCTAATCAAGGGGACGCTCAAGCTCAATATAATTTAGGCGTTTATTATGAAGAAGGAAAAGGCGTAGCACAAAGCTATGAAAAGGCTTTTGAATGGTTTCAAAAAGCGGCTAATCAAGGGGACGCTCAAGCTCAACGAGCTTTAGGCAGTTGTTATAACCAAGGAAAAGACGTAGCACAAAGCTATGAAAAGGCTTTTGAATGGTTTCAAAAAGCGGCTAATCAAGGGGACGCTCAAGCTCAATATAATTTAGGTATTCATTATTTAGAAGGGAAAGGGGTTGCCAAAAGTTATGAAAAGGCTTTTGAATGGTTTCAAAAAGCCGCTCAGCAAACAAATGATAAAAATATCGCTACCCTTGCACAATATCGTCTAGCACGGGCTTATAAACAAGGTGAATGGGGTTCTGTTGATTTCGCTAAAGCTAAAGAATATCTACGTGAGATTACAGATGATAAAGAAGTTAATTCAAATCTTTTAGAGGAAATACAAGGTATAAATGAGGAAAATCAAGAAGCAGTTATGCGTTTTATTCGCCAAACTGCAATGAATGAATTAATCGATATCGAAAGACAAGAAGCAAAAGAAAAAGCAGATAAAGAAATGTTGTCGTTTTTAACCCATACATTAAATAATAGTTTGGGGACGGTGAATGAAAGTATGCGTCTTATCATCAAAGATTTAGGGACAAACTATGAGCAAGACCCTCAAAAATTTGAGGCGGTATTGCGTATTTTGTCACTTTCTACAACTTTCTCGATTACTAGCAATTTAATTAATACATTTAAACAATATATTACTGACCCCAATGATTTTATAACGAGTTGGCAAGAAGATAATACGGGACAAGGAAACATCCAACAAGTCTTAGCATTTTCATTGCAACAAACATTAAACCGCCTTTTCTTTCAACATTCTAATGATTATTTAAATAAATTTTTTCCACACTTAACCGAATCAGAATGCGATACACTACGTCAATCTTTTATTAAAGAAATCGTGATTATGTCTGATAAATCCGCAGAAAAACGGTTTGAATGGATTAAGAAAAACTTTGATATTTTTGAAATAAGTCTTGAAACTGATACGTTGATTTTCAAAGAAAAGGGTAAACGGTTTACTTTTTTCTTTTCTATTTTCTCAGAGCTAATTTATAACGCAATCAGATATTCAGCAGATAAACCCATTAAAATTTATTGGACAAAAGAAAACGAGTTTTATTGTTTTTCTTGTCAAAATACTTTTGTGAGCGCAACACGTTACACTGAAGAACATAGTAAAAAAGGCTTATCTTTTATTGAGCAATTACTAACGTTATTAAAACAATCAACACTTATTAAAAAAGAAGAAAACGAAATTTTTACCGTCACAATGCAAATGCATCAGGATAACTTAATATGAAGATTTTATGGGTTGAAGATTTTGGCGGTGTTGACGATATTGAAGCAATGTGTACTAGCATTTTTCAAGAGTTAGTCCCTGATTTAAGAATAAGTTCACGCACAACAGACTTTAGAAAAAATCCCGAGAAACTATCAAAGTTAATTAAAAATACTCAATCTGCTCATGAAGTAATGTTATGTCGGCATTATCATGATTTTGAGAAAATTTCTGAGGCGGATATTTTAGCGTCTATTGATACGGTGTTACTTGATTTAAATTTAAGTGAACTAGTTGACCCTAATGCAGAAATCCCTAAAAACTACCAGCATAATAAAGGTGGATTATATCTATACAATTTTCTCATTTATGCAGGTTTTCCACGTGAAAACATTCGATTTCTCACAGGTGTAAACATTAAATTAAGTGAGCTTAAAGAAAAATATAGAAAAATACATATTCCCCATGCGCCAGAGTCTTTTGAAAAAAATGATGTTGGTTACGAAAAACTACGCGCTTGGTTAAAAGCACAAGAACAACGCCCTTATTTAACCTTAAGACGAGGTATTATTAACGCCTGCCAATTTATTAAAAAATTAATTGGGACTGATGCTAAAAAAATTCGATTTAAAGAATTTCTCAGAAATAAGCCTGAAATTAATGATTTAAAAACCAGCATGGTGGATTATTTAGACACTTTAGAAAAGTTTTTTTCTTTAGCAGAACCTGCTGATAAAGCTAAAGATTATAAGTTGTTTGTTCGTACATTGGCGCATGAGTGGGAGGATAATGCTAATGTGTCGAATTTAGGTGAAAAATCTAAAATTGCTCTGTATATAAAGGCTTGTGGTATTATCATGAAAGAAGCTAGAAATGCACTAGCTCATAATTCTATCAACGGTAATTTTGATGAGTCTAGCGTTGCATTTTTATTCATTATTGCAATGCGTTGTATGTTCGAGTTACCTGACAAGCCAACACCTTTTGAACGTCTTCTTTTTAGTTTGTTTCTCGAAGAAAAAGAAATAGCGACAATTTACAACGAGAAAAAAATAGACCTAACGAAGTTTTACACAACGGTTAAAAAGACTTTTTGGGATAGCGTTGTGCTAGATAAAGTGATAAAAAAACAAACAGATTCAGTAAGTTTTAAAAGAGATTGTAATATAAGTACAAAACTTACAAAGGAGGATTTTTATAAGTTTTTTTGGTTACATCTTTTAACAGTTAAAATTACCAACAAAGATTTAATGCCTACTAATACTATCGGGAATAATGAAGTTTCTTTAACCGTAGTACATGAGATAGATGTAAACGCATTTTACGACCAATTTAATAACTCCAATTCTTTCCTCTTCCACTTCTCCCGCCATATCTACCCTTATAGCTTTTAAAACCTGCAAAAAGTAATTTTTATCATGAAATAATTAAATCAATTGATGATGACTATTTATATTCCCTTATCTTTATCATAAAATGCTCGACTTTACTCGTAGTCTATTTTTTCCGTACTGCAACATTTTTTGTTTAACCCTGTCTAAGAGGTAAGTTTTGTTATGCCCGTGCATCAGCGTCCTCTGTCGCCTCACCTGCAAATTTATAAACCCCAATTCACGTCTTTTACTTCTATCGTGCATCGCGCAACGGGAGTATTTCTCTCTATTGGAACTATCGCTTTGGTCTATTGGTTGTCTGCTATTGCAGGCGGGCAAGAATCCTACGCAACTGCGCAGGGGTTAATCGGTTCATGGATCGGTTTGCTCTTGTTGTTCGCTTGGTCAGTCTCTCTGTTTTATCACTTAGCAAATGGCATTCGTCATCTGTTTTGGGATATGGGACACGGTTTAGACATTAAAACGGCTGAAGCAAATGGTAAGCTGGTTTTAGTGATGACTGTGGTTTTAACTGGCTTGGCTTGGCTGTTAGCTTTTATTCTGTAGGAGAATGTGAAGAATGCGTTTACAGACACCGTTAGGGCGAGTACGCGGCTTAGGGTCAGCAAAAGAAGGCACAGGACATTTTATCGCACAACGGGTTTCCGCTTTAGCGTTGATTCCTTTATTGTTGTGGTTTGTGGCTTCTATTATTTCATTGGCAGGCAAAGATTACGTTGCAGTCAGTACATGGGTTAAAACCCCTTTTGTCACTGTCACGTTAATTTTATTGATTCTGGCAACGGTTTATCATGCGGTATTGGGCTTACAAATTGTCATTGAGGATTATTTCCACATTGATTTCAGTAAGTTCGTTATGCTTATTTTTATTAAATTGCTTGCAGTCGTGATTGCGGTTGCGGGAATTGTTGCCGTTTTACGGATTGCGTTGGGAGGCTAACTTGACTACGACAGCTTATAAAATTATTGATCATACCTACGATGTCGTGGTGGTCGGTGCGGGTGGTGCAGGGTTACGTGCTACTTTTGGGATGGCAGAAAAAGGCTTAAAAACAGCCTGTTTAACCAAAGTTTTCCCAACCCGTAGCCATACCGTTGCCGCTCAAGGGGGCATCAGTGCTTCTTTAGGCAATATGGGTGCGGATGATTGGCGTTGGCACATGTACGACACCGTTAAAGGCTCTGACTGGTTAGGCGACCAAGATGCCATCGAGTATATGTGTCGTGAAGCCGTGCCTGCAATTATTGAATTAGAACATTATGGCGTACCGTTTTCGCGGACAGAAGAAGGTAAGATTTATCAACGTCCTTTCGGTGGAATGACGACAAATTTTGGTGAAGGCACTGCACAACGGACTTGCGCCGCCGCTGACCGTACAGGTCATGCCATGTTGCACACACTTTACCAACAATCCTTAAAGCATCAGGCTGAATTCTTTATTGAATTTTTCGCCCTTGATTTAATCATGGATGCCGATGGTGCATGTCGTGGCGTAATGGCATTAGACATGGCAGAAGGGGTTATTCATCGCTTTCGGGCGCAAATGACCGTACTCGCTACCGGTGGTTATGGTCGCGCTTACTTCTCCGCAACTTCTGCCCATACCTGTACAGGTGATGGCGGCGGTATGGCACTGCGTGCAGGTATTGCCCTACAAGATATGGAGTTCGTACAATTCCATCCAACAGGCATTTACGGTGCGGGTTGCCTGATTACTGAAGGCGTGCGTGGTGAAGGTGGTTTCTTAACCAATTCATCAGGTGAACGCTTTATGGAACGTTACGCCCCGAATGCAAAAGATTTAGCATCACGTGATGTGGTTAGCCGTTCTATGACCATTGAAATCCGTGAAGGTCGCGGTGTGGGTGCAGGTCATGACCATATCCATCTACATTTAGAGCATTTAGGTGCAGAAGTCATTCATGAACGGTTACCCGGTATTGCTGAAACCGCGCGGATTTTCGCAGGCGTAGATGTCAGCAAAGAACCCATTCCTGTATTGCCAACCGTGCATTACAACATGGGCGGTATTCCAACTAACTATCATGGTGAAGTAGTTACCCTTAAAGATGGTAATCCTGATAGCGTTGTTCCCGGTTTGATGGCCATTGGCGAGGCCGCTTGCGTATCCGTACATGGTGCAAACCGTTTAGGTTCTAACTCCTTGTTAGACTTGGTTGTCTTTGGTCGTGCTGCTTCATTACGTTGTGCAGAATTAAGCAAAGATTGGAAAACACAAAAAGCCTTAGCAAAAGATGCGGGTGAGAATGCGTTAGCCCACTTAGATAAATTGCGCCATGCAAAAGGCTCATCCTCAACGGCTGAAATCCGTTTAGCCATGCAAAAAGTCATGCAAAATGATGCAGCCGTGTTCCGTACAGGGGAATCTCTCAAAGAAGGTTCTCAAAAGATTACTGATGTTTACAAATCTTTTGACAATGTTGGCGTGTCTGACCGCTCTTTAGTGTGGAACTCTGATTTAATTGAAACCTTAGAGTTAGACAATTTACGGGGTCAAGCCGTCGTCACCATGAATGCCGCCTTAAATCGGAAAGAAAGTCGTGGCGCACATGCGCGTGAAGATTATCCTGATCGTAACGATGACGAATGGATGAAACACACATTGATTTGGTTAGATGAACAAGGCAATACAAAAATCGACTATCGCCCCGTTCATGCTTACACCTTAACTGACGAGATGCACTACGTTGCACCGAAGAAACGGGTGTATTAATCCAATCGCTTCACCCATGTTGTGTGATGTATTTTAGTATCTACCTGTTTTATAAATAGGTATTGATTGAAGAACCGAAACGAGGTATGCAATGGCTGAGTTTAAACTTCCAGCGAATTCTGTAGTGAAAAAAGGCAAAAAACCTTTTAATACGGTGACGGACGCAAAGCAGGTTAAACGTTTTGTAATTTACCGTTGGAATCCAGACACAGGCGAAAACCCACATCTGGAAACCTATGAAATTGATTTAGATAAATGCGGCCCGATGATTCTGGATGCATTGATTAAAATCAAAAACGAAATAGACCCTTCCGTAACTTTCCGCCGTTCTTGCCGTGAAGGAATTTGTGGTTCTTGTGCCATGAATATTGGCGATAGCGCGGAGTTTGGCGGTAAAGGTTCAAATACATTAGCGTGTACGAAAGCCATCAGTGAGATTAAAGGCGATGTCGTTATTCATCCTTTGCCTCACATGCCAGTGATTAAAGACTTAGTGCCAGACTTAACCCATTTCTACGCACAATACGCCTCTATCAAACCTTGGATGCAAACCCAAACGCCCCCACCGCCAGACCGTGAGCGTTTACAATCCAAAGAAGAACGTGCAAAGTTAGATGGTTTATACGAATGTATTTTATGCGCATGTTGTTCAACCAGTTGCCCCAGCTACTGGTGGAATGGCGAACAATATTTAGGTCCTGCAATTTTATTACAAGCCTATCGCTGGATTATTGACAGCCGTGATGAAGCCACTGGTGAGCGTTTAGACGATTTAGAAGACCCATTCCGTTTATACCGCTGCCACACCATCATGAACTGCGCAAAAACCTGTCCTAAAGGTCTAAATCCTGCTAAAGCAATTGCATCAATTAAACAAAAATTGGTGGAAAGAAAGGTTTAAGCAGTACCGCGTTTAGTATAAAAAAGCCACTCATGATGAGTGGCTTTTTTGTTAGTGCTAAAAAAGCAGTGATTTGTTGTAATTGTTGTTGTCATCATTAATGAAAAAAATGATAACCCCGATGTGATTTTCTATCTTCTTGGAGAAAGATGAAGAACTTTTAAGTCTCTTGGCTTATGTATTTCTGCGTGGGCTGCTAATCATCGTTCGCATTCCCGACATTTATAGTTTTGTGTCCCTGCACGGGTTTTTCCGTATTTCACGATGTGTGTGGTCTTACAGCTAGGACAATTTAGTACCTTAAAACGCTTCTATTTCTTCAGTCTTCTTATTTTAATATCACTATAGTAACCGTATTTTAAAAAGAGAATAAGAAATGACCTATTCAATAGATTTCCGTAAAAAAGTATTAAAAGTGAAACAAGAAGAAAATCTCACCCTAGCAGCGGTAGCGAAACGCTTTCAAATAGCCATCGCAAGCGTCGTCAGGTGGAGCAAAGTATTGGAAGCCAAAGGGACACGTAACAGACCAACTAAAATAGATATGGAAGCCTTAAGACAAGATGTGGCGTTATATCCCGATGCTTACCATTATGAACGCGCAGCCCGTTTTGGGATTACGGAAGGCGGGATTCGCCATGCGTTAAAACGTCTAGGGATTAGCCGTAAAAAAAACACTCAAACACCCCAAAGCCAACCCCGAAGCACGGCAAATCTTCCAAGACAATATGAACCGTTATAAACAATCTGATAGGCAAATTGTTTTCATCGATGAAAGTGGTTTTGCTCATGATATGCCACGCCGTTTTGGTTATGCACCTATCGGCGAACGTTGCTTTGGCACGCAAGATTGGAATGCAAAGGGACGTACTAATGTCATCGGGGCTTTGCTCAATTTTTGTTTATTAACCATCTCTTTAGTTTCTGGGGCGATTAATTCCGATGTCTTTTTCGCTTGGATAACCCAAGACTTACTTCCTAAACTCCCTCAGAATTCTGTGATTGTGATGGATAACGCCACTTTTCATAAACGTAGTGACATTCAGCAGGCTATTTTAGACGCTGGGCATCTCTTGGAATATTTACCCCCTTATTCGCCTGATTTAAATCCTATTGAGCATAAATGGGCTCAGGCTAAGACTCTCCGTAAACAACAACATTGTTCTATTGATGAGCTCTTTTTACTGAGTTCTATTTAATCTTTTTATAGTACTGTTCCTATACAATACATTCTGTAACATAAATATTAAATTTTAACACATTGTTACACAACAATATTTATGCATCATTTTATCGTAAAAACTGTCATGTAGGTAGAACTACGCTTTTGACAAATAACCTATAAGTAGTGTTAAATCCAAATCTTATTAAATAATTTATCTGATAAATCACTCAGGAGTATCTCATGCCCGTTGTTTACACTTTTGAAGCAAAATCAATTCAATCTTATATTCTTGACAGTAGCAAATTAAAAGACATGATTGGTGCGAGCGAACAAATTGAACAACTCTGTGGTTATTCAGAAGATGATTTAGTTCAATCGGTTTTAAAAGCATTGGAACTCGATAAAAAAGTTAAATTTTCTCGTCGTGCAGGAGGCGCATTTACAGCGATTTTTCAAGATAAAACAGACGCAAAACGGTTTCAGTCAGTTTGGACTTTTTGTGTACAACAAGCCTTACCCAATTTAGCTTTTGCACAGGGAATGGGTGAAAGTGAGAGTATTGTTAAAGAAGCCATTCAATTAGCTAAGGAAAATGCTGGGTACTATCGTACAGAGACTACGCTACCGTTGGCAGGTCCTTTAGTGACACGTAGCCCTAGAACGGGTGGTGCGGCTGTGGATACGAAAAATAACGAACGCTTGGATGCTGGCACTAAGCAGAAACGCGAATTTAAAGGTAGTAAATTGATTGATAAGCTAAAACTTGATGAGGCATTAAAACGTCCTAATAGAGATGAAAAATTAGGTAGTGCTAAAGAAGCAGTGATTTGTTATAATCATTAATGAAAAAAATAGTAGCCCCAATGTGATTTTCTATTTTCTTGGAGAAAGATAAGGTTTTCCTCACTAAACGACTGACACGCTGTCTTAACGTATTATTAAATCGCTCTATATGATTGGTCAGCCCCGTCTCCTTCCCTACTGCTTGATGCCGTTTACTCGGAAGAACTTTCTGGTACGCTTCCCAGAAGTCGGTGTAACAGACTGCACATTGCCGATATACCGCTGGGAGTGAATTCCAGAGTGCTTGCGCTCCCTCAACATCTCGCTTCCCAAAGGCAATCCCGACAACCTCTCGTGAGTCTCTATCCAACGCTAACCATACCCACACTTTCTGGCGACGCTGCCCAACAAATGACCACATCTCATCGCATTCTAAGCGCAACTGTCCTTTTTTTTAACGGCTTGTTCTAGTCTTTGTTGCGCATACAAACCATTGACATAATGTTGTAGCCATGTGCCTGAGATTCCTGTAACACGGGCTATTCCTCTCAGTGAAAGTTTTTCTTTTAATAGCTTGTCCACCTGTGCCCACGTCTCTTGGCTTATGTATTTCTTGGTGGGTTGTTCTACAAATCGTCGTCCGCATTCGCGACATTTGTAGTTTTGTGTCCCTGTGCGGGTTTTTCCGTATTTCACGATGTGTGTCGCTTTACAGCTTGGGCAGGTTAGCATTTTAGGGACTCTTCTTCTTTCTTCTGTTTTCTTATTTTAATATCACTTTCTCTTTAGCACTACCCACTATTCGTAATGCACTTGCGCATGGTAGTTTTTTCAAAGAATATGTTGGTAATAAAGAGGAAGAACGCATTCGTTCTGTAAAAGAACTACTGAAAAGTGAAGACGGACTCGCACGTCGCTTAAAAACATTAATGGATAACTTGCTAATAGATATGTAATATTACTCATTGTTTAATAAGTTATTTTTCTATCTTCCTTAAAATTAATCAGATTATCCCCCATTTAAGGGGGAAAGACCGACAGTAAAATCTATGCGTCCAAATTCATAACATACAACGCATTTTTCTCAATAAAGTCACGACGCGGTTCTACTTGCTCACCCATCAAAATACTAAAGATTTCATCACACTTTACAGCATCTTCAATACCAACTTGCAATAAATGACGAGTGTCAACGCTCATTGTCGTTTCGCTAAGTTGTTCTGGGTTCATCTCGCCTAAGCCTTTATAACGCTGGATGTGCAAGCCACGGCGGGCTTCATTCATTAACCATTCAATGACTTGTTTAAAATGGCTTACTTCCTGCTTTTTCTCGCCCCGTTGAATAAATGCGTCAGCTTGTAACAATCCATCCAATTTCGCCTGCAAACTGGCAATTGCCTGATACTCACTAGAGAGGAAAAAGTTTTTATTCAACAGATTAATCGTATCCACGCCATGTGCGGTCATAATGATTTGCACACTAAAACTCTGTTCATCAACAGGTGGTTGCACTAGAATTTGATAATGATGTTCTGCGGTATCCAGTAACGCATTTAACTGCTTAAACCAATCCGTAATATAAGCAATATCATTGAGTTTATCCGCTGTCATCACAGGTAAATCAAGCATTGCTGCGGATACATCAGGGGGGACACGACGGGCGATACGTTTAATCATGTCCATAACGCGCAAATAATGTTTACACAAATCTTCTAACGCATTGCCTGTTAGAGCCTCGGCTGTCGCATGTGTAAATAACTCCGCATTTTGCAAGGCTAAACGGATTAAATAATCGTTTAACACACTGTCATCTTTCACATATTGCTCTTGCTTACCTTTGCTGACTTTATACAAAGGTGGTTGCGCGATGTAAATATGTCCCCGTTCAATTAATTCGGGCATTTGCCGATAAAAAAACGTTAATAACAAGGTGCGAATATGCGCGCCGTCCACATCCGCATCACTCATGATAATAATACGGTGATAACGCAATTTTGCAGGGTCATATTCATCTTTACCAATGCCACACCCCAGCGCGGTGATTAATGTCCCCACTTCAACCGATGATAACATCTTGTCAAAACGTGCTTTTTCTACGTTTAAAATCTTACCTTTTAACGGTAAAATTGCCTGAAAACGTCTATCTCGTCCCTGCTTTGCTGAACCGCCTGCGGAATCCCCTTCGACGATGAACAATTCTGATTTTGCAGGGTCTTTTTCCTGACAATCGGCTAGTTTACCGGGTAAGCCTGCAATATCTAACACACTTTTGCGTCGTGTGATTTCGCGTGCTTTACGGGCAGCTTCGCGCGCACGGGCAGCTTCTATGGTTTTATTACAAATAGTTTTTGCTTCAGCAGGATTTTCCAGCAAAAACTCTGCAAGTTTTTCCGCAACAACGGATTCAACCACTGCTTTCACTTCGCTAGAAACCAATTTATCTTTGGTTTGTGAAGAGAATTTCGGGTCATGTATTTTAACGGATAAAACCGCCATCAAGCCTTCACGCACATCATCGCCAGTGGGTACTAACAATTTATCTTTCTTTAAAAAACCGCTCTGTTCCAGATAATTATTAAATGTGCGGGTTAATGCTGCTTTTAAGCCCGCTAAATGTGTGCCACCATCGCGTTGTGGAATATTATTTGTGAAGCAAAAAAGGTTTTCTTGGTACGATTCATTCCATTGTAACGCGATTTCTACGCCAACATTATCTCGCTCGGTATTGATATAGATAATCGTTGGATGCGAAGGGGTTTTTGTGTTGTTTAAATGCTCAACAAAAGACCGAATTCCCCCTGCGTATTCAAAGCAATCTTCGCGTCCTGTGGTTTCTTCAGATAAACGGATTTTTACGCCTGAATTTAAAAAAGACAATTCACGCAGACGTTTTGCCAAAATATCATAGTGAAACTCAATGTTTGTAAAGGTTTGCGCACTGGGTTTAAAATGAATTTTCGTCCCTGTTTTCTGCGTTTCACCCATTTCAACTAAATCTTTATCGGGAACACCATGCCGATAAATTTGAAAGTAAATCTTATGATTACGATAAATCGTCAATTCTAAGATTTCTGATAACGCATTGACCACAGACACACCAACACCGTGCAACCCGCCCGATACTTTGTAGGTGTTGTCGTCAAATTTACCGCCCGCATGTAACACGGTCATGATGACCTGAGCCGCAGAGCAACCTTCTTCTTCATGTAAATCAACGGGAATACCGCGCCCATTATCAATAACCGTAATTGATTGGTCGCTATGAATTTCAACGCTGATTTCTGAACAATATCCCGCTAAGGCTTCATCAATGGAATTGTCCACAACTTCAAAAACAAGATGATGCAAGCCTGTACCATCATCTGTATCCCCGATGTACATGCCCGGACGCTTTCTAACAGCATCTAAGCCTTTTAATACTTTAATATTATGTGCATCGTAAGTCGGTTCAGTAATAATGTCGTTCATGCTCTCATCCTAATACTTTATTAATGGTATTATTTTAGCATTTTTGTCGTATTTTGAATATTTATCATTTCCATTGTTTGTTTAATAGATAGATATCTTTAACTTTTTAAAAAAATTAACTTTTGCTTATTCTGTTAAGCAGTGCTTTATCGTGATAAAAAATCTTTTTTGGGGAGTCATTTTCATAGAACAGACACGAAAAATAAGGTTTATCGTTATATATCATGATAAATGATGAATAGGGATAAAAAATAAGCTAATTTGTTAAACAATTGAATATTTATTTTTGTAAAATTAATGGGTTGTTAAGTAAATGTACTGTAGTGGATAAAGCAGTTTTATCTTTCTGGATTGATAATACGCAACAACACAACCGACAAAAAAAAATCTCCCTCGTAAACGGGGGAGATTTTACTAAGCTCACGATGTTGTGGAGACCACCGTTTAAAAGGGTCGTCTTGGTTGTTTTGTTACTTTAACAGAGGCAATAACGGTGTAGTTACCGTGCTAGGTTCGCCGATTGCGTCTGTTGCGGCTGCTTGCGGGGGTTCTGTGGTAATAAAATCCGCTTGCGGTTTTAACAATGCTTCCATTTTGGAGGCTGGAATGACGTATGCCCATCCTGTGAGCGTTTGTTGCAGTTTTTCTGCTTCTGCCTGTGTCACTTTTATGGGGTCAGGTTTATCCGCCGCTTTTTCTGCATTCTCTCCTTTATCTTCTACTTTTTCAGCCACTTGTGGTGCAGTAAAAGCAATGGTGAATTGTCCGTATTGTTTGCTGTCTTTTTCTACCGTTTTTAGCGTAACGGTTAAACCATCAAACGTTTTAAAAACAGCGGTTACGCCTGCTTTTTCATCGCCTTTTAATTCGCTACTTGCGATAACATCTTCTAATGTTAAATTAGATAAAGTTGTGGCGATTTGATTAACGGCATCGGGTTGGCTAACTTTTGCATTTTCAGGTAAGTCAGCAACTTTATAGGTTTCGTCGGTTGCACTGGTTTTGCTAATTTGAATGGTTTTTCCACTGGGCTGAGTCACGTCAACTGCTTGAATTCGTTGCATAGCAATGTCGGTTAATTCGTTAGAAATCCATGCTAATGCCGTTTTTTCCACAGGTAATGAGCCTTGCACTAACCAACTTTGTTTATCTTCAGGTTTGCGGACAAAAATTTCTTGTTGGCTGCTATCCGCTTTCGCCCGTTGGTTATTGCCAATAATCAGGCTCGCAACGCCAGTACCGTCGGGTTTTTTTAAGGTAATCAAGGTTGATTTCGCTGATGGTGTACTAACATCTTCTACCCCAATTTTTTCGTACCATTCAGGATTACTGGTTTTAGCTTCCAACACTTTTAAGTTGCTAAATCCCATTAATATATTACGAACTTTTGTTAAATCAGCGGGATAATTACTTTTCTCTTTTAAGCCCCATAAGCCGTCAGTGGAGCGACTGAGGGTTGTGGTTTGGTCAGCCGCTTTTACATCAATTTCACTAACTTCGTTAATAACAGACATTAAGTTAGGAAAAATAGTGATGGGATTTGTCGCTGTTGTGGGCGATTGCGGTTTTTGTGTCAGTTGTACCGCGAAAAAAATTGCCAGAATGGTCAGTATTGCTAGAATACTTAAACTTTTTATATTCATTGAAAAAATCCTTAAAAAGAGGGTGAAGCGTTTCTCTTTAACAGTGATATGAATCAGGATTTTTGCAAATCCTGATACTATCCATTACCGTTTAAGCTGTTGCCGACGGCGTAAGCGATACGCGCCAAAGAAAATCCCTGCAAAACCAACAAAGAAAGGCACTAAGGCGATATTGATAAACTTGATACCTGCTTCTAAGCCTTCAATGTTTTTCTGCAATTCGTGTTGTACATCACGTAATTCTTTACGAATTTTTACTTTTTCCGCACGGAAACGTTCCACTTCTTGCTGTTGTTCCGTCGTCAAGACTAATTTATTCCCATCTTGGCGTTGGTTTTGTAACTTTCGCAATTGTCCTTCTGTATCCTCTAATTGCGCTTGTAATTCCTTCGCTTTTTGTGAGAATTGTGCTTCTGCTTCTTGTTTTAGGGCTTCTACACGGGTGAATGGGCGGGCAAAGCTGCCGCGATTGCGAACGCTGATTAAGTCGTTACTGCCAGATAAATTATCCAGTGCGTTTGTAACCAGTGAGCCATTTGCAGCAAGTGGCATAGCAACTTTTTGACCTAAAAAGCTTTGTATTTGTACCCACATTCTGTCGTCTAATAAATCGGTGTCTGCGACAACAATAACATTAATCGACTCTTTTGATTCGGTTAGCTGTTCTGTGGGTTTTTCTTCAGGTTTTGCGGTTTCTTCGTGCGTGTCCTCTGTAGGGTTTTTTTCTACTTTAGGCTTGCCATCGGGGAAAGCGGTTTTTACTTTGCCTGTAATGCGGGCTGCAAGGGTAAATTGTCCTTCAGGTTTAAAGTTTTGTACCAAGCTAGTCGGGTCGGACATAAACATTAATTGTGTCGCCTCAATTTGCATGGCTTTATCACTGGTTTCAATCAGGGGAATAAATTGGGTTTCTGCCCCTTCTTTTTTCTTTAAAATCCCTGCCGAGGCGAAGGTAATCATATCCGATTTTGCTGTAATGACATCGTCTTTATTGAAATTAGGGGTGTTTAAGTCAATCCACACAGGGTAGTCGATGACAATCGGACGACCGCCACGTGAGGCTTGTACTTTTTTCGCAAGATTTAAATCGCCCACGACTTTGCCGTCAACCAGTTCCACGCCCCATTTATCAAATAAGCGGGGTAAATTGGAGCTACGTGATTGTTGCATCGCAGCCATTGGGTTATTTGGGTCATTTTGGGGAGCTTCGACTTCTGAGTAGGGGTCGACAAACGCTAATAACCGCCCGCCACGTAAGACAAATTGGTCTAATGCGTATAAGGTTGCATCACTTAATGCTTTAGGATGCACGAGCATTAACACGTCAACATCCGCAGGAATGCTGTCGACATCCATTGCTAATGAACGGACTTCGAATAATTTACTTAATTGTTCATAAACTGCCCATGGTTCAGCCCCGCCGCGTTGTAAAAATGCGGGCATCCGACTGCCTTGCATGGGTAAACTGCTCATAAATCCGACTACTTTCTGTTTTGGATTGGCTAATCGATAAACCAATTGGGTTAAATCATATTCTAATAATTCCGCCCGATTGGGTTGGAAAAAGCTGATAAGCTCTTCTGTTCCAATGGAATTCGTTCCCACTAATCCGAAGTAAAATAAGGATTCTTCAGAAACAGGAACGCCTTGTAAACCATAGCCAACAGCGCGGTCTTCTTCTTCAGTAAACGGCTCTGGGTCTATGACTTGTAGGTTAATTTTGCCCAAGGATAAGCGTTGGTATTCTTCTAGCAACTCTTTTACCCGTATGGTGTAGCTGTTTAAACTGGGTAAATTTGTGGCTAACTTTTGCGAAATATAAAAACGTAATGTAATCGGTTCTTGCAAACTATTAATAATGTTTTTAGAGCCTTGTGACAGTGTATATAGCTGATTTGCGGTTAAATCTAAACGGGCAGATTTTAAAGCGGTATTGCTGGTGATATTTACCGCAATTAATAGGGCGACACCCAGCAATAAACCCGTCGTGGTTAAGAGTTTGTTCATTGTGTATAGACTCCTAGTCTGCTTTTTTCATTTCAATTAAGGTTGCGGTAGCAAACAACCAAAACACGATTAAAGAACTGAAATAAATCAAGCCTCTAATATCAACGATGCCTTTACTAATTGTGTCAAAATGGGTGAGAAAGCTAAACGCGCTAATGGTTTCAACAATAATCTGTGGTGCCCAACCATTAAAGAAATCTAATACCATTGGAAAACCACTGAGTATGAAGGCTAAGCAGACAACAGCGGTTAGAATAAACGCAACCACTTGATTTTTAGTTAAAGCAGACATACAAGAGCCAATGGCTAAAAATGCCCCTGCCATTAAAAAACTGCCGAAATAACTGGCGAGAATTACACCATTATCGGGGCTACCTAAGTAATTAACCGTCAGCCAAAATGGAAAAGTTAAGCACAGGGTAATTCCCGTAAATGCCCATGCTGCAAAGAATTTTCCTAACACTGCTTCGGTAATTGTGATTGGTAATGTTAGCAATAATTCAATATTGCCACTTTTGCGTTCTTCTGCCCATAAACGCATGGCAAGTGCTGGAATAAGAAATAAATACAACCAAGGATGAAACATGAAAAAGGGTTGTAAATCGGCTTGTCCACGTGCAAAAAAATTGCCCAGATAGAAGGTGAAAACACCACTTAAAAATAAGAATATGATGATAAAAATATACGCAATGGGTGTCGCAAAATAGCTGTTAAATTCGCGTTTAAAGACCACCTGCAAAGTAGATAACATGCAAGCCTCCTATTGATTCGTAACGGTGGTGATTTGGCGGAATACTTCGTCTAATCGCCCTTTTTCTGCGTGCATTTCTTCCACAATCCATTGTTGTTCACGGACTTTATGGCTTACATCGGCAAGAATAGTTTGATTGTCTTTAGGAAACAGTTGGTAGCTTAAAACGCTGTCGGTTTCCGCAAGGGGTTCTAGGGTTTTTACGGTGGCGATGCTCAATAATAGATTGCGCACAGTGTCCGCTTGTAATTGATTTTTTTGCAAAGTTAGGGTTATTGCATTGTGATAACGGGATTTCGCTTCTAATGCTTCAGGCACGCCATCAGCCAGAATTTTACCGCGTGCAATAATCACCGCTCGACTGCACACGGCATCCACTTCTTCTAAAATATGGGTGGAAAGAATAATGACTTTTTCTTGTGCCATCGCTTTAATTAGCCCCCGTACTTCATGTTTCTGATTGGGGTCTAATCCGTCAGTGGGTTCGTCTAAAATCAAGACTTCTGGGTCATGTAAAATCGCTTGGGCTAATCCAACACGACGTTTAAACCCTTTAGAAAGGGTATCGATGGTTTGATGTAACACGCCGTCTAAATTTACCCGTGCAATGGTTTCATCAATCCGATTGCGTTTCTTTTCGCCTTTAAGCCCGCGAATATCTGCAATAAAATTGAGAAAATCTAGGGGAGTCATATCGGGATAAGCGGGCGCACCTTCAGGTAGATAACCAATTCGCCGTTTAACTGCGAGGGGCTTTTTTAAAATATCGTCGCCCGCAACTAGCACTGTGCCTGCACTTGGGGTTAAAAAACCTGTAATCATTTTCATCGTGGTGGATTTACCCGCACCATTAGGACCTAAAAACCCTAATACCTCCCCACGCTTCACTTGAAACGAAATATCATCGACGGCGGTAAACGTGCCGAAATGTTTCGTTAGATGTTGAATATCTACGATTGTTTCCATTGTGTAGTTATCTCTTTGAATTTTTTATAAAACTAAAGGGAAAAAACGACCAAAACAACAACTAAGTCGCGTTGTTTAGTAGGGGTAGGCTATATGAATTCAAGCAACTAACGTATAGCGGGAAATTACATGGAAAAGAATAGAGGTTTAGTTTTAAGGTCTTAGATTCGCTATTAAATTTTCTTAATCTGTAAATTATGGTATTTCATACAACAACAAAAGATAAAAATCGTATATGATATTGCCTTTAATTAAGAAATCAGTGTTTTAATTGTGAATTAGGGGGTACGAGTATGTTTGGTTTTTTAGGATTTGGTAACCTTATATCAGGTCTTGGTGGTCTTGCTGTTGGGGCAGCGGTCATGGCATTGATATATAAATATACAACGGCTAGAACGTTAGATAAGTTAGAAGAACGTTTAGGCGGGGCAGACCTTGCGACACAAGACCGTATTATCAGAAAAATAGCCATTTTAAAAGTGTTGGCTTGTCGTGATGGTAATTTTTCGGATGTGGAACGGGTTTTTATTTATCGTTATATTATGAATTGTAAAGAGTTAGCGGCTGATGTAAAAGTTGCTCTTGCGTTAGATTTGGATGAACCGCCACCCGCTTCGTTTTCAGTGGTTTTAGAGCGATTACGTGCATTGGTTTCATTTTCTGATTTATTTATTTCTCAGGAAGAAGCCATTGGTTTTGCTTGGCTAATGAAAAATTTAGCAAATGCAGATGGTTCTTTTGATAAGGAAGAAGCGGAATACATTCAAAAAATTTGTAAAGATTGCAAAATCCCTTCAAATGTCATTCCTAATGAAAATGAGTTACTTTTATTAAGCCCTGAATTTGCTGGATAAAAATGGTGTTAATAATGCGAGGATAAGGTATTTTGTAACGTTTTAAAACGCAAAAGCGTTATTGTCGCCCTCACTTTTGTCTTCAAATTCTGTGAATTTTGCGTATTCTGACAGTTTTGATTCAAACTGGCTTGAAAACGGATATCATCATTCAACGTGATGGTATCCGTGTTGTTTTTGTTAGCTATCTAAGGGCTTAAGCAGCTAATAATCCACACTGTTTTAATAGTGGCTCAATTTTTGGCTGTCTGCCACGAAATTCGACAAATAATGTCATCGCGTCTTGAGAACCACCACGTTCTAACACACTGTGTAAAAAGGCTTCGCCTGTTTTACGGTCAAAAATGCCGTTTTCTTCAAATTTAGAAAATACATCGGCTGATAACACTTCTGCCCATTTATAACTGTAATAACCCGCTGCATAACCGCCCGCGAAAATATGTGAAAAACTATTTTGAAAGCGGTTAAAAGCAGGCGGAACTAAGACGGCAATTTGTTGACGTACTGCGTCTAAGGTTGCTTGTACATTCATTTCTGCGGTGTAATCCGTATGAATACGCAAGTCAAATAAAGAAAATTCTAGTTGACGTAGCATAAATAAACCCGCTTGAAAATTCTTCGCAGCGAGCATTTTATCCAACAAATCACTGGGCAATTTTTCTCCTGTTTGGTAATGCGACGCAAATAAATCCAATGCCTCACGTTCCCAACACCAGTTTTCTAATAATTGGCTGGGTAGTTCTACTGCATCCCATGACACCCCATTAATGCCTGACACGGGCGAGTAATCTACTTTGGTAAGCATGTGATGCAAACCATGTCCAAACTCGTGAAATAGCGTTAAAACATCGTTATGGGTTAATAAAGAAGGATTATCTCCAACAGGGGGTGGAAAGTTGCAAACTAAATGTGCAACGGGGGTTTGTACACCAGAAACTAGGCGTTTCCGCGCAATACATTCATCCATCCATGCACCACCGCGTTTACCTTGACGGGCGTAGGGGTCTAAATAGAATTGTCCACGCAGTTCATTGGCACTGTCAAAAATTTCAAAAAACTGTACGTTAGGATGCCATGTATCTACGTCCGCTTTTGTTTGAATATCTAATCCAAATAGCCGTTTTACGACTTGAAACAAGCCTTGTAACACGTTGGGTAGGGGAAAATAGGGGCGTAAGGTTTCTTGTGACAGTTCATAACGCAAATGACGCAATTTTTCTGAGTAATAGGGGATATCCCACATTTCTAGCGTAGGCATTTTGTATTGTGCGGCAGTAAACGCACGTAATTCAGCCAGTTCACCTTCGGCTAAAGGGCGTGAGCGGTAGGCTAAATCATAAATAAAGTCAATAACCTGCTTTGGCGTTTTAGCCATACGATTGTTAAATAAAGATTGTTCTGTATAGGTATGAAAGCCTAATAACTGCGCTAATTCGTGACGTAAGGCTAAAATTTCGTCGATTAATGTCGTATTATCAAATTGTGCGGAAAATTCACTGTTAGCAGAAGCTCGGGTTACGTAAGCAACATACATTTCATGGCGCAATTCACGGTTATCCGCATAATTCATTACGGGCATATAGCAGGGTAAATCTAGGGTTAATAGCCAACCGTCTAAATTTGCTTGTTCCGCATTTTGGCGCGCAAGGGATTTTAACGAATCGGGTAAACCAGCCAATACGTTTTCATCGGTAATCTGTTTTTTCCACGCATGGGTTGCATCAAGTAAATTTTGGGAAAACTTGGCGTTTAGTTGCGATAGTTGTTGACGTATGTCTTTACAACGGGCTTGTTGTTCTGGCGGTAAGTGAATACCAGATAAGCGAAAATCACGTAATTCGTTGGTGATGACTTTTTGTTGTGCGGGTTCTAGTTTGGCGAATTCGGCACTGTCTGCAATGGATTTATACGCTTCGTATAAGGTCTTATTTTGTCCAATTTCAGAGCTATACAATGAAAGTTTTGGTAGGCATTCATTATAAACTTTGCGCAAGGCTTCGGAATCTAACACGCTGTTTAAATGTCCTACGGGCGACCATGTTTTATTTAAGCGGTCGTTTAATTCATTCAAGGGGGCAATTAAACTGTCCCATGTGTAAGGCTTGGCGGTATCTAATAGGTGTTGAATGTCTGCCAGATTGCGGTTTAACACGTTGGTTAATGCGGGTTCAACATGTTCTGGTTTTATCTGGGAAAATTTTGGTAATGTTTCGTAGTTTAATAAAGGATTATCCATACAATCTCCGTGTAAATATGTTTGTTTTTGTCTTGTTGTCATTGTTTCATACATATTGCTTGTCACGCAAAATATCTATGCCTGTTTAGCTAAAGGCTAAAGATAAAATATTTGAATCAGAATGATACGGGTATTTAAAATGATAATAACGAGAATATTAATACTATTATGCCTAAAAATGTTGATTCAAATAGGATTTAGTTTTTAGTGGAGACAGACAATACCTTGCTGTGGCATCCGTGCAACGGTTGCAAGTGGTTTATTTAATTTTTATGTTTTACTCGTCTATTTTCTCTTTTATCGTGCTTTTTTGCCAATTGATAAAATAATTGGGACGACGTTTTACTTCATCGTAAATATTAGCGACGTAAATACCGATTAACCCTAATGCTATCATTAAGATACTGCTCATAAAAAATATGAGTAGAATGACGGTTGTAAATCCACCAATAGCACTGCCCATAAATTTTTTATACAGTGCGATACAACTAATAAGTAAACCGACACAAAAGGTTAATACACCTAAAAAAGTAACGATTTGTAATAGGGTGGAGGAAAACGCCATGATAGCGGTGAATGAATATTTTAATAATTTCAGATGTGACCACGTTGTTTCCCCGTGTTGACGTGGTGGGACATTAAAAGGAAGTTGAGCCGTAGAAAACCCCATCCATTGCACCATGCCACGAAAAAACCGATTGCGTTCAGGTAACTCACAATAGGCAGTAACAACCGTTTTATCGAGTAATTTAAAATCGCAGTGATTTTTTAAATCTAAGTCAGATAATAAACTGAAAATAAAATAAAAACTTTTTGCTAACCAGCGACTAGACCATGATTCTTTACCGCGCTCCGTTTTATACCCCTCAATCACTTGCAAGCCCTGTGTCCATAAACGCACCATTTCGGGAATCAGTGCAGGGGGATGTTGTAAATCACTGTCCATTACGATAACGGCATCGGCGGTTCGGCTTTGTTGTAACCCCGCATAAATAGCCGCTTCTTTTCCAAAATTGCGGTTTAAGCATAAAACAGAGAGTTGTGGGTAACTCTCGCGCAAGCTGTGCAGTTTAGCAACGGTTGTGTCGGTTGAACCATCATCAACGATTAGAATATGCCATGTGATGTTTGGTTGTGTAATGAGTACGTCGACAATCGCAGGGAGATGTTTATCAATGGCTTGTGCTTCATTAAAGACGGGAATAACAAGATTTATTGTTTTCATGAAAAATTGCGTTGTGGACGTGATTATATTGGGTGAGTGTCTATTTAATAGAATTTAGTGGTGTTGTCTAGCATCAAAGCGATAAAAGGAATGGCTGAATTTTCCGACTTTGTTTAGCACTGTCCTTATGTTAAGTCGTACAAAAAAATGATACGCACTCCTACTTGACAATCCCTCATATTTGCAGGCATTATCCCCTCTCATGAATACTTTTGCATTAAAACACAGCTCATGTCGTTGGCTTACTCTCCGAGTAGGACTGACGCTGCTTGTCTGTGTGCAAAACGAGAGTATCTCATTTTGATGTAAGCTCATAAAGTTAAAACATCTGCAAAAGCCACAGACTCACAAGGTCTGTGGCTTTTTTGCTTTTTGGGAGTTTAGAAATTATGTTATTTCCTTCTATACCACTTGCTTATCTTAGCATCATCATTATTTGGTCAACGACACCACTGGCGGTTAAGTGGAGCAATGAAGCAAGTGGCGTTTTATTTGGTGTTAGCAGTCGTATATTATTCGGCTTTCTTGTTTGTTGTGCATTGATTGTCGCATTACGCCAACCCTTCGCATGGGATAAAGCCGCTCGTCGTGTTTATCTAATGGTTAGTATGGGCTTGTATGGGTCTTTGATGGTAACTTATTGGGGCGCGCAATTTATCCCTTCGGGATTAATTTCGGTTTTATTTGGTTTATCACCGATTACAACCAGTTTGCTTGCCATGAAGCTATTGGGTGAGCGTCAGCTAAACGTCATGAAATGGTTTGGTATGTTATTGGGTGTGTTGGGTTTATGGATTATTTTTCGTACCGAGTTAGGGGCAAGCACTGAGGGATTAAAAGGGTTATTTGCCATTTTACTCGCCATGTTTTTGCACTGCCTTAGCGCGGTATCCATAAAACGTTTGCAGGTGACTTTATCACCGTTAATGATGACAACAGGCGGTTTATTATATGCCTTGCCTATGTATGGATTAACCTGTTTAATCATTGGGGTAGAGTTTCCAACAACTATCCATTTAAAAGCTTTCTTATCTATTTTGTATTTGGGTGTATTCGGCTCGGTCATTGGATTTATCTTGTATTACTACTTGTTAAAAAATATTGATGCAGGACGGGTTGCATTGATTACGCTGATAACACCGTTAAGCGCATTATTTTTGGGACAAGTCTTAAATAATGAAAAAATTCATTTAAGTATGTGGTTAGGTGCAGTTATCGTCTTGATTGGTTTAAGTGTTTACCAATGGGGCGATAAACAGCAACAGGTAAAACATTAAAAAAACAGGCGGCGAATGAATTCGCCGCTTTTACTTGGTTAATGCGGCAACGACCAAAAAATAGCCCGTCAATACAGACTAAACTTTGCGGATAGTACTGAAAAATCCCTGTAGCGTGCGTTGGCTGCGTGTTTTCGCACCATAATGCACCCTACATTTTTTATTATTTCTTCTACGCGATTTTCAACAGTTGTAAAACCTGTTCGGCTAAAACAGGCTGGGTGCGTAAGTGACGCGCTAAAAAATCGGCTAATGATTCACGTGCTAAAGAATACTGAAACTCATCCGTTGCACAACAATCGGTTAATAATAAAATTTCCGTATCTGCCTCATCTGCCTGACGTACACCTACCAACCACTGCAATATAATTGCCGTATCCAGCGGTGGCAAATACGCCGTTGCCCCTGTGCGCCGAAATGCCATCCCTGTTGCACACCAATCAGTAATCATTACCGTTTTTTCGTCGGCGCGCGTTTTTTAAAAGAACTGGCTGATTTTACAGTTTTATTTCCCATAGGTGCAGTTCTTCCACGACTCGCAGGCGACTGACTTGGTTGTTGGCTAAATTTTGTTGTGTGTGGTCTGCTGGTTTTAACGGCACCATCGCTTGCATCCGCACGACGTGGGCGAGCGGTTTGTGTGCTTGCAGAAGACTGACTCGGTTGTTGGCTAAATTTTGTTGTGTGTGGTTTGCTGGTTTTAACGGCACCATCGCTTGCATCCGCACGACGCGGGCGAGCGGTTTGTGTGCTTGCAGAAGACTGACTCGGTTGTTGGCTGAATTTTGTTGTGTGTGGTCTGCTGGTTTTAACTGCACCATCGCTTGCATCTGCACGACGCGGGCGGGCGGTTTGTGTGCTTGCAGAAGACTGACTCGGTTGTTGGCTGAATTTTGTCGTGTGTGGTCTGCTGGTTTTAACGGCACCATCGCTTGCATCTGCACGACGCGGGCGAGCGGTTTGTGTGCTTGCAGAAGACTGACTCGGTTGTTGGCTGAATTTTGCCGTGTGTGGTCTGCTGGTTTTAACGGCACCATCGCTTGCATCCGCACGACGCGGGCGCGCGGTTTGCACAAACTCGGTTTTGTCCCCCGCTTTTGCAAAACGACGCTTAGGTGTGGTGCTATCGCTATCTATGGGTTCATCCCACCAATCAGGTCTTGGTTTAGCACGTCTTACGGGGGATTTAGCGGGTGCATGTGGTTTTATCGTTAATGTGGGTAAGGCTCTATTCTTTTTCGTGTCGGGTATAACTTCATGTGCTTCTTCGGCGAGGTCGACTTGCTGTAATAGCAGTTGGCGAACTCTTCCTTCTAATTCCATGGATTGTCCCATGCGTAAGCTCGGCGGTAGGGTCACTACACCATAACGTATCCGCATTAAACGACTCACAACGACACCTTGCGCTTCCCATAAACGTCGAACTTCTCGTTTAATCCCTTCTTTTAAAATAACATGATACCAATGATTAGCCCCTTCACCACCCGCATCAACGACACTTTCAAAATGTGCCATGCCCTCTTCCAGTTGTACCCCTGTGGTTAGTCGTTGAATCATTGCATCGTCCACTTTCCCCAAGACACGCACCGCATATTCCCGCTCAATTTCTGTGGAGGGGTGCATTAAGCGGTTGGCCAGTTCACCATCGGTGGTTAAGAGGAGTAACCCTGTCGTATTAACATCTAAACGACCAACGCTAACCCATCGTCCTTGTTTGGGTTTGGGTAATTTATCAAAAATCAGGGGGCGATTTTCTTCATCGTCACGACTACAAACCTCGCCAATTGGCTTGTTATAAATCAAAATTTGTCGAGGCGGGGGCAGGAGCTGGCGAACACTTAATTTGCGTCCATCCAGTTGAATTTCATCTTGCGCGCTGACACGTGCGCCAACATGCGCAACTTGTTGATTGACTTTAATGCGCCCTTCTTGAATCCATGTTTCTATGGCACGTCGTGAACCTAGCCCAGCACGGGCGAGGACTTTTTGGAGTTTTTCGGTTGTTTCGGGGTTAAAACGCATGGTTGAGTAAACTATAAAATGAAAACAACATGGTAACGGTTCAGTCAGCATTGAACAACTGCCGTGTAGATGAGCCTGTCAATTTGCCCCAGTTATGAGGCAATTTTTTTGCGACATTATGGCTTTTGCGTCGCAAAAACGCGACTGCTTAAGAAATCGTCCGCTTGTAAAGTGATTAAATCTTTTTTCGTCAACGAAGCCCCTTGACGTGCAAAAAGTCGATTGGCTTGACGCAATCGAGCGCGGTCTAAGGCATTGCGGACACTTCGCGCATTAGCAAAATGGGGTTGTGACATGCGTAATTTTAGGTAATCTGCAAAGACTTTTTCTGCTTCTTCGCTAAATTCATATTGCTGTTGTTCGAGCATGAGTTTTGCGATTTTCACCAGTTCATCAATACTATAATCAGGAAAATCAATATGATGTGCAATGCGTGAGGACATACCGGGATTGCTATGAAAAAACTGCTCCATACGGTCTTTATAGCCCGCTAAGACGACAACTAAGTCATCCCGCTGATTTTCCATGATTTGTAACAATATTTCTATGGTTTCTTGTCCATAATCACGTTCATTTTCAGGACGGTAGAGATAATAAGCTTCATCGATAAACAGAACGCCCCCCATTGCTTTTTTTAGCACTTCTTTAGTTTTTGGGGCGGTATGTCCGATATATTGCCCAACTAAATCATCTCGTGTGACAGCGACAAGATGTCCTTTGCGCACATAACCCAAACGATGCAAAATTTCTGCAATCCGCATGGCAACCGTTGTTTTACCTGTTCCGGGATTGCCTGTAAATGACATGTGTAAACTGGGCGAGCTAGCTTGTAAATCCAGACTACGGCGAACTCTATCCACTAATAACAATGATGCTGTTTCACGAATACGGGTTTTTACGGGTTTTAAGCCGATTAATTCGCGATCCAATTTATCTAAAACTTCTTGAACATTGGAATCTCGGAAAGCCGCTTGTAAATCGACAGGGGTATCATTTGGAAAAATATTAGGTATCGACTCTGTCATGGTGTATCCTCTTGGTGGGTCTGGTTATTATTGTGTTTTTTGCTAGATTTATTTGAACCCGTACTTAGCAATATTTAAGTTAAAAATATGATTCATTCTGGTTCAAACAATGCGTATTTTTATCCTAAATGTTGACAGGATAATTCAGCATTAATTCATCGCCTGTTTTTCCACGAATTCCCCAATGGCTAGGTGGCGTTTCAAACAGGGTAATTTCTATGTCTTGTTTAGAAATACCAATTTCTGCCGATATTTTTTCCATGAGCTGATAGAGCAAGTATTTTTTCGTTTCATCCGTGCGTCCAGCAAACATTGAAATTTCAATCACCGTATAGAATTCTGTTCTATCAGCAGGATAAAAAAAATTGTCGGGCGCGAGGGGGATAAATCGATGAAACCGTTTATCAGCAGTGATTTTTAAGGCATCTATCATGCAGGCATGAATCGTGGCGGATAATTTTTCTCTGTATGTTGGTAACACACTATCACGTCCATAAATAGTCACTTGTGCCATATCTCTCTTAATTCCTTTTGTTTTATAACGGATATAATCATTTGTAAATACGGACTCATGCACACAATATATTCAACAGTATTGAATCAGATGAATGAGCGGGTTTTTATACGGTTTTTTAGTGCTAACGGGATAAGAATAAACACAAAAATTGTCAAAACCCTCGTGTTAGCATTATTAGACTTTTTGCAAAAATAAAAGTAAAAACAATGGACAATATCACTTAAGGCAAGAATATCTGCACTATTTTTGCAGGTGGTCTATGACTGTTATTTGATACATTTAGTTTGAGGTTGGTTAAAAACATTTATTGCTATAACGATAGTCGTAACAGTTTACCGTAAAATTATCTATTTTCCTGCCTATTGTATCAGCTTGTGAGAATTTAATTCATTCTGCAAAATAACAATTTATTGTATTTACTTTTATTTATTTAAACGATTAATGAAAGGATAGGTAAAAATCATGAATAATAGTTATATCAATAATAATAAAGAAATTTATACTATTTCTGGTCTTCAATCCTATGGTGTCTTATTTGTTTTAAACCACACAAATACAGCAGAATCTCTGAAAATTGTACAAATTAGTCAGAATATAGCCGAGCATTTGGCATTTACCCCAGATGAATTATTAAATCAACCCTTAAGTCGCTGTATTCCATTGACACAACTTATATTATTAGATGCTGTTTTATGTTTACCTGAGCAGTTAGTATTGAATAATCCTTGGACTTTTACCCTTCCTGTAAATGGGCAACAATCTATTTTTAATGGTATTTTTGAATATAAAACACAAAGTATTTTGCTATTAAGTTTAGAGCCTGTTTTACCGCGAATTTCTTCCGACTTTTGGTATTTAGGTAAAGCGCAAGCAATCATTACGCAATTATCACATCTTCATGATTTAAAAAATTATTATCAAACATTAGTAACCGTTTTCCGCGAATTTACAGGCTATGACCATGTGATGTTATATTACTGTTGTTCTGAAACAACAGATGCTGTTTTAGCTGAATCGACTGTTAGTCCACAAATCGCTTTTTCACGTTATCAATTAATTCCTTCCATAGAAGTTTTACACGCCCAGCCACGCTTATGGATGGTGGTGGATAAATCAAAAGCAGTCACAACTTTAACGCCTTATATTTGTCCAGTAACGGGCGAATTGTTAGATATTCAATGCCTCACATTAGCCTGTCACGAACCTTTTAGCGTTGCGTATGAAAATCCAATGATTAAGGCAAGATTAACATTAACCTTAATAATCAATGGAAAATTGTGGGGGATGTTGGTGTGTCAGCACACAACGCCTTATCGATTGTCATACGCACAGCGCACCGTGTGTGAAACATTAGGGCAGGCAGTGTCTTATCACATAACACATTTACAGCAGATGGTTCAGCATCAGGAGGCATTAGTTGCTTTGCAACGTAGTGAAGCACGATTGCTTGATTCTCAAGAGGTTGCACAAATCTGTAATTGGGATTACAACCCACTAACGCGAGAAATATCTTGGTCAACAGGCATTTTTCAATTACTCAATCGTCCACCTGAATTAGGTATTCCTTCGCTCAAACAGTTAATTGCTTATTATCTGCCTGAAGACAGAAAGCAGTTTAAAAAGGTCTTAAAAACAGTTTTTACAACGGGTAAACAGTTAGCACTTGATGTAAAAGTAAATCTACCATCAGGACAACATTATCATTCAGTGACTATTAAATCAGTCAAAGATGCATCAGGCACTACCACCCGCTTATTTGGAACGCTACAGAACATCACCACCCGTAAAAAAATTGAACAGGCATCCTATGAAAATCGTGATCACTATCAAGCGGTATTAGAATCTTTAGAAGAAGGCTTAGTTATTCATAATCAAGCGGGTAATGTTATTGAAGCAAATCGAAGCGCGTGCCAAATTTTAGAAATGTCTTTTGCGGAGATTAGAAATCATCATAACGCCTTTGCGCTAAATTTGTTTCATGAGGATGGCTCACCTTACACACAGGGTGAATATCCTATTTTATATTCGTTACATACAGAGAAAGCACAACGGGGTTTAGTGTTAGGAATTACTAAAACGACGGGAGCAACGATTAAATGGCTACGAGTGAACACACAACCGCTTTATTATGAAAATAATTCAAAGCCTTATGCTGTTTTTGCTTCATTTACTGATATTAGTGACCGTAAACGAACAGAAGAAGCCTTGCGCAAAAGTGAAGCCCGATTATTAAAAACGCAACAACTCGCCCGTTTAGGTTATTGGGAATGGGATATTAAGACACAACTCGTTGAAGCTTCGCATGATTTATTTAGTCTTTTTGATTTACCTGACACGTCACACGCGATTCCGTTTAAAACCTTATTGGCTGTCGTTCACCCAACCGACCGAGGCTACTTACAATCTTGTATTGAACGCCCGTTGTGGCATGAGGATACCTACACAATTGAATTTCGGATTTTTCATCGCAATGGTAAGTTACATTATTTACAAAGTTATCTGCATCTTATACGCGACAAACAAGGTGAAGTTATTGCCATACAAGGCGCGACGCAAGATATTACATCGCATAAAGAAGCCGAAGAACGCTTGAAAAAAGCGATTAGAGAAGCGGAACGCGCCAAATCAGAGGCAGAACAAGCCAATTATGCTAAGGGCGCATTTCTTGCCAATATGAGCCATGAAATTCGTACCCCCATGAATGGCGTGTTGGGCATGGTCGAATTACTCCTGTCAACCTCGCTTGATAGTCAACAACGCCATTATTTAGAACGACTCCGCACTTCAGGAGAAACCTTACTAACGGTTATTAATGACATCTTAGATTTTTCTAAAATTGAGGCGGGAATGCTTGTATTAGAAAATATCGATTTTGATTTATATCAACTGATAGATGAAACCATAGATTTATTTTTATTAGCTATCAAAAATAAAGGCTTGAAGTTTACAAAAATATTACCGCCCCCCTTTACTACCCAGCTTAAAGGCGACCCTGTGCGTTTGCGTCAAATATTAAATAATTTACTCAGTAATGCCGTTAAATTTACAGAACATGGTGAAATAACCCTCAATGTGATGCTACTAGAAGAAGATGAACATCATGTATTGTTACACATGGAAGTTAAAGACACAGGCGTTGGAATTAGTAATGAAGCAGGCACACGTTTATTTAAACCTTTCTCACAAGCCGACAGCACCACCACCCGAAAATATGGCGGAACAGGATTAGGTTTAGCCATCACCCGACGACTATTACAAATGATGAATGGCGAAATTAGTTTGACCAGCGAAGTGGGTAAAGGAAGTACCGTTTGGTTTAATCTACGTTTCAATAAATCGACTAAACCATTAACCGTTTCTAACGTTAGCCTACCGCTTGTACCGCCACAAGTTATTGTACCCAATGATAATCCTATCCACGTGCTGTTAGCAGAGGATAACAAAATTAATCAAGAAGTTGCTAGTAACTTTCTAATGAATTTAGGTTGTTATGTAACGGTTGTAGAAAATGGTGCAGAAGCACTTAGTTACTTAGAAAAACAACCCGCTGATATTGTTTTTATGGATTGTTACATGCCCGTTATGGATGGATTTACGGCAACACAGCGTCGGCGTGAATATGAAAAAGCCACACAACAAACACGTTTACCCATTATCGCGCTAACAGCAAATGCGATGTTGGGCGACAGAGAACATTGTTTAGCGGTGGGAATGGATGATTATTTGAGCAAACCATTTAATACAGCACAACTTAAAACCGTTTTACAACGGTGGTTACCCACACATTTCACCGTATCCCCCCCAGCAAACAAACTGACAACGGCTGACAACACCACTAATCTGCTCAATCAAACCACACTAGCAAACCTGCGCGAAGACATGCAGGAACGTGGTATTGACTGGTTAATTGATATTTACCTCAACGATGTTCCCGTTTCATTACAACAACTAGAACGGGCATTGAACACACAAGCGCATGAAGCCTTACGGAGTTATGCCCACAAACTCAAAGGGTCAAGCCAAACCATTGGCGCACAAAAGGCTGCAACACTCTGTCAAGCAATAGAGGCGGCTGTTAAACAAAATAATTTTACGGAGGTTCGCTACTTGCTAACAGAATTAACGGCGGTTGCACAACAAACTAAGCAAGCCCTAGAACAAGAAAAGCAGCAGATATAAAAATTGATGGGGGATTTATGATGGCGAATTTATTTATCATTTTAAATACATAAATATTAAAACACGTTCTTTTAATTACCATTAAAATTCTTAGGTTCAAAGCCTTTAGGTTTCATTAATTTAAATTGTTCATCGTGAATAATACCCAAATATAAACCTGCTTCTGCCACTTTCTGTTTGATTTCTTTGCTCGCCGCGACGGTAGCAATCATGCCATAACGCTTTTTATGCGCAAGCTCTGGAAAAAAGAAAGGAAACTCCTGAAGTATTTTTAACACCTGCTCAATCCCTTTTTCATTTAAATGACTTTTCACTTCCACAATCACGACTTTATTACTATCGCCATTGCTATAACCCAATACATCCAATTCTAATTCACGGTTGCCTTTAAACGATTTGGTATTTGTTGAAATGGTTTCTAAACCAAATTGTTTACGAAGGATTTTTTCCATTGAAGGAAAAGCCATGCCTTCGGTAAAACTGCCAAATTTATTACCAATTCCACCGATTTGAATACCCAATTCTTTTAATTGGCGGTCAGTTTTCCGTTGTGCAACCGCAAGACTTGCTACTAATTCTTTTAGTTCTTCATCGGTCATTTCTTTTGTCCTTTTGTCAAACGTATTTATTATTAATTATAGAACCCATTTGAAATCACTGAAGAGGCAAGCTGGATAACCATAGCCATCAGTCTGATAAAACACCGTTTACGTTTTGCATCGAAGTTTTTAAGATTATGCTCAAAATTCTTGACCAACAACTCGTATCACTCCGCTAGCTTGCTCTGAATAAATTTCGCCATTAGACTTCAAGCCTTACGACCATTAAAATTAGCTACGGTAATAAAAAAGAGACTAGCTTTCCTATAGCATTACTGGCTAAATGTACCCAAGCCTTGCAAAATTTATTTTTAATAACAATATATTACCTTAACAAAAATTAATAGTCTAAACCCTAAATAATCCTGTTAATTTTGTGAATTCTGAAAGTTCTGATATTATTTGCTTGAGAATTAAATTCTTGCCAAATTAAGGTTAGAATTATGACATGATACCTGTGGCTAGAGTATGTTGCTTAAACTGGAGCATGAGGAATAAATGAAAATAACCTGTTTAAATCCTGAAGGCATCAATAAATATGAAAAAGATGCTAATGCTAAAATGGAAAAAGAATTTAGTTCAAAATGGCGTGGATATTCAGCGTTAGAATTGATAAGCATAAACGATGGAACAAAGGAAATTGATTTTATTCTAGTGACTGACGATAGAGTTATATTATTAGAGTTAAAAAACTGGAATGGGACAATTAGATTTGAGAATAATAAATGGATTCAAAATGGTGAGGATAGAGGAAGTTCACCTGTCAAAATTACTGCAAATAAAGCGAGAATATTAAGAACTCATATTGAAAAATCTGGAATCAAACCGTCTCCATATATAGAACACAGAGTTATTTTGTGTGGCACTGCTAAATTAGAAAATTTTCCAAAAGAAGAGTCAGAGTATATTGTAAAGTTAGATGATTTCCTAAAAATAAATAATAAGTCTGATTATCAAAGAATATTCCCGAAACCAACTCATACAAAGCTACCTGAATTAACAAGATTTGATAGCTTTTTTAATTTAAAAAATAATTTTAGACCTAGAGAATTTAGCTATCAAAATTATAAAATTGAGGGTGATTTTACTTTTAAACATCCTCAAGATTATTATAAGGAATATCGCGCTGTAAAAAAGGATGATAAAAATTATCAAGCCTTATTACGGCGTTGGGATTTAACACGATTGGGTCAAGATGCCGCTACTCAAGAAGAAAGAGCCGATATTGTATTAAGAGAAAATAAAATACTGGGCTATATCAAATCACAGAAAGACGAATACAAGGATTATTACTTACAACCGCTTTCTAGTGCCACAAAAGAACAAGTCACTGCTGATTTTTGCGAGTTATATGATTTGCCGCATAAACAACTGCGGTTGAATGAATTTATTGCTAAATATCAGGATAAATTAACACAACAAGACCGAATAGATTTTATTAAAATTCTGTTATCGCATTTTGCTGATTTGCATGATATAGAAGTTGCTCATCGTGATATTAGCCAACATTGTTTATGGTTAGAACGTCCTGCAAAAATAACTATTTCTGGTTTTATTACGGCTTATTTTAGAGAAGTAAAAACTATTGCGGTATTAAGAGATGTTGTTAAAGCTGGATTAACCAAATTACCAGAAGATGAGTTAGGCGATGATTCAGACCCATTTCGCCGTGATGTATTTCTCTTAGGTGTGACTTCGTATTATATTGCTTATAATAAATATCCTCTGCAAGATACTGAATTGCATCAGTGGCAAGCAATTGATAATGATAGTTTTGAAGGTAAGCTAAATCATTGGTTTGAAACTTGTTTAAATTGGACGGCACAAGAGCGTTTTAAAAATGCAAGGGATATGCTAGATGCTTTTAATCAAGTTAAATTTAATGATAATAAAAATATTGATTTAAGGAATTTTGAAGTATTTAGAACTGACAATATACCTATGGTTATATATCCTTGTGTTGATAATATTAAGCAAGGTAGATGTCACATTTACCAATCAAAATACATTCAGGATAATGTTATAGTTAAAATTTGGTATGGAATAGAACCAAAAAATACTCAGGATAATATAAATTTCTCCCTTTTTAATTTTTTAAAATCATTACTAGGCTTGAGAAATAATTCAACTCTTGAGTTCATGCCAAAAATTATAGATTTTGGTATTTCTCCTGCGGGTACATTTTTTGTACAAAATTATATTGAAGGTCAAACATTTGATAATTATTTGCAAAATAGCACCTTATCATTAGATGAAAAAATAAGATTAGCTCTTCAATTAATTGATGCTATCTTTTATTTGCATTCGCTAGATTTATATCATGGAGATTTACATCCTAAAAATATTTTGATTTCTGTTGTTGAGGAGAAACCTAAAATATATTTAATTGATGTTGTTTCTTATTATGAAGGAAATAAAAAACCTTGTAATACAGCTTATGCACCACCTAACTATGAAACAGCACAGCCTTGTGAAATAGATTATTACGCAGTGGCTTTATTAATCTGTGATATTTTTCAGTTAGATAGAAATAATTTAATTAATGATGGTATCCCACAAATAATAAAGACTTTAAAACATTTTTTTGAAAATTCTCCTTTTTTGACCCTGCAAAATATTCAATTGTCTTTACAGGATTACTTTAATCCACCAAAACAACAAAATATATTTGAAGTATCTTCTCTAAAATCGATTAATAAGTCAGAAGAGCTTTTGTCTGATAATGGTTCGTATTATGTTGATGCTAAGTTATCTGATAGAAATGCTAATGAAGTTCGTATCTGGATAACTGGTGTCAGAAAAAAACTAACGTTATTTGTTAAAAAAGATGATTTAACATTAACCTATGCTAAATTAGATAAAATCGAACATCAAGAATTACAAAGGAATATTAGAAACGCATCTGTCATTGAAAACGCTGTAATTACTATAAGTAATAATGGTGCTAATGATGCCAGTGAGTTAATAGATTTCTTGCAAAAACAAGAGTTTATTAAGTCAATTATTGATACTGAAACTGATAAAGAGGCTTCAATAGATTCTGCTTATTCATCATCAGAAATACAGCAAACTGTTAGTACAGCAAGAATTTGGCAAACCATTTTAACAATGGAAGAAGAAATGCTTCCAGAAGTCGAAATATCAGGTAGTTCTGAAGTAGTAAAAAATCAGCTACATATTCCTCATAGTTCTAGCACTTTTGATTTTGATTCAGAGGATAAAATAGATGTATTTTACTTTTATGATGCAGATAAAAGAGGAAAAGTAGGTATTTTAAATACAAAAAACACAGACACTAATTATTTAGTGATTGATGAATTTAAAAACAAAGACAGATTAACAGTTGGTATGAAATTAAAACTAGAAAGCCAACAAACCAAATCCTCTTATCAACGCCGTAAAAGTGCATTGGAAAGGATTTTAAATGGAAAATCTGTTATTCATAACTTGGTTAATTATTTTGATAGTAATCAAACACAAAATCCTATTTTTATTGAAGATGAAATTAGCGATGGTGAATTAGATGATTACAATACCTATGATAACAATGGTCAACTTAAATTTACGCTAAATCCTCAGCAGCGTTCAGCCTTTCGCCAGTTATATCAAGCCTCGCCATTAAGTTTATTGCAAGGTCCACCAGGAACAGGCAAGACTGCTTTTATCGCTTCATTTATTCATTATCTGATTAAAAAAGGACAGGCAAGACACATTCTATTAGTCAGTCAATCGCACGAAGCGGTTAATAATGCGATTGAAGGAATTAATGATTTATCTGAAAGAACAAAGCTTGATTTAGATATTGTTCGTTTTGGCGCAGAAGGTATGTTATCTGATGCCATTAAGCATCTTCATGTGTCCGCTATTCAGCAAAAATATCGAGAAACTTTTAAGGCAAGTATTAAAGCTAGAGTCAGTTCTTTAAGTAGTCATTTAAGATTGTCGAAAGAATTTGTAGAAAGCTATTTTGATATAGTATTTCATTTAGACAGATTGAGCGATGAGCTTCAAAAATTAGAAAATAATCCTGATAAAAAGCAACAATATCAACAAAAATTAGAAACTTTTAATTCTCATGCCAGAAATAATTCTGGTTATGATTACGACACCAATAACTATATTAATGTTGTTGAAAAAATTAAAAGTGACTTGTGCCATAAACACAAAGTATTTTCTCAAGATTCAATTAAAAAGTTAGATGATATTATGGCTCTTTCATTTGAATGGATAGAGGTATTAGCCATTCAGAAAGGCGGGAATTTTGAAGAGTTTTTAGCTAAAACTAGAACTCTAGTTTGCGGTACTTGTGTTGGTATTGGTACATGGCATATAGGCGTTGCCAATAATCAATATGACTGGGTTATTATTGATGAAGCGGCTCGCGCAACTGCCAGTGAATTAGCAATTGCTATGCAAGCAGGAAAAAGAATTCTTTTAGTGGGTGACCATTTGCAATTACCTCCTCAATATAATCCCACAGATTTAATGAAGTATGTTGCTAAAAGACTTAATTTAAAAGAAGAATTATTAGAACGTACCAGTGATTTTGAACGCGCATTTCAATCAAATTATGGAAAACAAGTTGGCGCAACATTAACAACACAATATCGTATGGCTTCTGCAATTGGTAACTTAGTTTCAGAATGTTTTTATAAAGAAAAAGAAATTGAATTAAAAACAGGTCGAAATGCGCCGCAACCATTTTATGCTGATTTACCAAATCCGTTAAATAGCGCACAAGTTATTTGGTTAGATACAGGTAAACAAAGAGAAAAATCTTACGATAAAAAAGTTGGGGATAAAATCAGCAATGATTATGAAGCCAATGTTATTTTAAATTTATTGAAAGAAATAGCCAATTCTGAAAATTTTTTAAATTGTATAAAAGATGAATTGCATGAGGCAGAAAAAATGATTGGTATCATTTGTATGTATGCTGAACAGAGAAAATTAATTAACAAAAAATTGACCGAATTAGAAGGACTAAGTAGTGAATTTAAAAAACTAATTAAAGTTGATACGGTAGATAGTTATCAAGGTAAAGAAAATCATATTATTATTTTATCTTTAACCCGCCACAATTCGCATTATGAACAGGGATTTTTAAAAGATGCCCAACGCATTAATGTGGCTTTATCCAGAGCAAAGGATAGATTGATTATCATTGGTGCAACTAATATGTGGGAAGGCGAAACTAAAACATCACAACATGAAAAAAATAAAAATGCTGCACTAGGGCGCGTTTTAAAATTCATTCGAGAACAAGATTCAAAGGACTATTTAGTTTATGACACAAAATAATACAGTAGATTCGGAAGAAATTAAGATTTTATTGAATCAAATTAGTTTTGCATTGCCATGTAAAAGTTTTAATATTCAGTATTCTTATACTAAACAAGAAAGACTGCCTATAGTAACAGAGTTTATTGTTAGGCTTATTCATACTTGTCAAAGTATTGCTGTTTCTAATATTCAAGAGTATTTTGGATTTTCATCTAAAGAAACAGAAGTTATTGTTAATAGTTTAATTAATGAAAGGTTGGTTGTTTTTAATCAAGATGACGAACTTGAATTGACGGAATATGCTAAATCTAAATTTGAAGAAAGTTCTGATAACTTGCCTAGATTTTTTAAAATAGAAGAGGATAATAAATCTGTTAAGTTCAATTTAATTAGTTTCAAGCCTTTATTTAAAGATGACAACGAAAAGTGTCGGTTTTGTATTAATTTAAACGAAAGTGACGAACATATTTCTAAAAGCATACATCACGCAGAAATGTCATTTGAACATCATTTTCATGACATTGTACAAAATGATGATAAAAAACAGCTTTATAAAATAAAAGAAGTTACAGCTAAAAAACATTTTAGTGCCTCCATTCCTCTTGATTTTCATCTAAAAATAGATGCTGAGTCTGCCAGTATAATTAACTCTAAGGAAAATGAAGAACTTATTAAGCGAGATGAAGCCATTTATAAGGCTATTATCGACACATTTTCATCCAATGTTTTTAGAGAATACGATAAACAAGAAGGATATTTGCTAGATTTTATTAAAATTTTTAAAGATAACCTGATAGGGAATAAAATTGATAGTAGAGATAAATTAAATTTACTTAATTATGTTAAAGAAGTTCATTTGCAAAAAAATGTAAAGTATGAAGATGAAACAGATGCTTTATTAGGAAATGTATATGTAGATGGTGAGTTTCATAATTTTGACTCAGTAAAAAATGTTTTGAAAAAATATGAAGGCAAAAAATTTCATAAATCAGTATGCTGGCTTTTACCACAAAATAGTTTCTTTGGTAGAACTAGACTTTTTAATAACTTTATTAGTCATTTTTCAGAAAAAAAGATTGAGCTAAAAATACTGCTTCCAATAGAAGAAGAACAAAAAAATTATTTGATTGATACAAATGGGTTTGAAACTTATGGCTATGTTCAGCCAATTATGGGTGGGCATTTAGAAGTTTTTTTGTATGCCCCCTATTTTGTTTGTGTGCTTTTCCATTATTATCAAGTGTCAGGCTCTTTTTCTTCAGTTTCAATACCTATCGGTTTTATATCTGAAAATCCTGAAAAAGTAGAAAAAGCAAGAAAATTAATTTTTGAGTATTTGCAGAGCGATCAAAATTATCGGGGCAAAGAAAAAAATAAAAATGAACAACCTAATTTTAAAGAGGATTTTTATTTTTTAGACTTTCAACTAATACTAACTTAACCTGTTTAAGAAAATGCCTACCCGATTTGATGCGGCACATGTTACGTATAAAACTCCTTGAAACGATGCTTATTTGATTGATGAAACAACACTAGCAAGGTCACCTCCGACGGAGACATTGTTCCCGTTGGCTTTTCTTGGTATCCCCATCCCCTAACAGCTTTTGTTCCCATAAAGGCATAAAGCAGAACAGATTTGTTATGAAAAAAGCACATCGATAGAACAATGTTGTCGTTTACGAAGAGCTTTCACCTGAGCCCATTTATGTTCAATGGGATTTAAATCGGGCGAATAAGGGGGTAGCTCAGCCGTGTGAATGTCGCTTCGTTTATGAGAAGTCGCATTATCTATCACGATGACAGAATTCTGGGGGAGTTTAGGGAGTAACTCTTAGGTTATCCAAGCAAACATCGGAATTAATCACCCCAGAAACTAAAGAGACCGTTAATAAACAAAATTTGAGCAAAGCCCAGATGACATTAGTGCATCCTTTAGCATTCCAATGATGTGAACCCCAACAAGGTTTGCCGATAAAAAGTCATTTTGTCTTGGAAGACTTGCTTCGGGGTTAGCTTTGGGATGTTTGAGTGTTTTTTTACGGCTAATCCCTAAACGTTTTAACACATGGCGAATCCCGCCTTCCGTCATTCCAAAACGGGCTGCGCGTTCATAATGATAAACATCGGGATATAACTCAACATCTTGTCTTAAGGCTTCACTGTCAATTTTACAGGGTCTGTTACTTCCAATACCTTACTCCACCTGACGACGCTTGCTATGGCTATTTTAAAGCATTTGGTAACGGCGGTTAGGGTAAGATTTTCTTCTTCTTTAGTCGCTAACACTTTACGATGGAAGTCTGGTGAATAGGTCATTTCTTATTCTCTTTTTAGAGTACTGTTACTATAAAACACCGTTTACGTTTTGCATTCTTAAGATTCGTAACCAATGAGCTATATAAAACAACGGGTAACACCATTTTTAGTAGTGTTACCCGTGTTGCTTTTGCAAGATTTTTTGAGTAAGAACTGATAATTGCCCTGAAAAGGTATATCAATCCTTATTTCATCGCATTACGATTCCTCAGAATCTTTTGGTTTTTGCGGTAAATCTGTTTTTAAACGGATACCGCGTCTAGTCGCTTTTCTTGTCTTTGATAGTTTATTGGTAGGCGGTATTTCACCTGTTGATGGGGTTATTGGCGTTTCCGCTTTTGTGATATTTACTTGGTCATCTTGTGGGTTGTTGTTTGGTTCTATCGCAGATGGTGGTGTTTCTTTAGGCGTGGGTTGGGCGATTTCAACCACAGGCGTAGATATTTCTGCCGTAATAATGGGTTGATTATCGTCACTTGATTCTGTTGTGGCGGGTTTTGTTGCTACAGATGTGTTTGTTTCAACCACTGGTGCAATTGCTTCTCCAGCAGTTGGTAAAGGTGCGGGCGGAGTAGGCGGAGAAAATTTCGCCTTTAATGCTTGCACTGCCATCGTTAGCATAATCACGATAGCGCGTACTATATAAAACGCCATAATTAAGATATTCATCATCCACGCCCAAATAACCAGCCAGAGCGGTTGACGATAAGCAGTTGATAATTTATCAGTTTCAGGCGTTGAAGGAGGGAGCATTGCCGTTTGACAAACACCACCAGAGCCTGAACAAAGTCTTGTTGCGCCAATACTTAAACAACCCAAGGGGATAACGATAAGGCTTAGAATAGTAGAAACCATTACGCCAAAGAGTAATGAAATCGCCATGCCTTGAAAAATGGGGTCAAACAGAATAACAAATGAGCCTGCAACAAGGGCTAAGGCCGTTATCATAATAGGACGGGTTCGCGTTTTACATGCCAGTATTACAGCATCTTGGAGTGGCGTGCCTTTTTGTACTTCATGAATGGTGTAATCCACTAATAAAATAGAATTCCGCACGATAATACCCGCCAGCGCAATCCAACCTATCATGGACGTTGCTGTAAATTTCGCATCCAGTAGCCAATGTCCCGGAATAATGCCTAATAGGGTTAGAGGAATGGGAGCCATAATTATTGCAGGTACGATAAAATTGCCAAACTGCCAGACAACAAGGATATAAATCAATATCATGGCAACACAAAATGCCAGCCCCATGTCGCGGAAAGTTTCATAAGTCACTGTCCATTCGCCAGTCCATTCAAATGCAGAACGCCCATCTGCAGGCGGTGCGCCAAAATAATAGCCACCTGTCAGCGCGACTTTATCGGGTGTTTGATAGTCTTTGAGCAGAGATTCTATTTCAAACATGCCATAAATCGGCGCAGTTAGCTGATATTTATTATTTTTAGCATCGTATATTCCAACAGAATCGCCAACGACATATTCTATGCGACGTAAATCTTTTTGAAAAATGAGTGGCTCTTGTTCTTCTTTCACAAACCGCCCTAATTCTGCTAACGGTATTGTATTGCCTGTTTGGCTGGGAATTGGCAAATCGTACAAACGGGTTAGTTGAGAACGCATCGCTAGGGGGACTTGCAAGATGATATAGGTTGGTTCTAGCACCGTACCTACTTTAATATCACCCACTTTGTATTCACCTAATGCCATGGTTAGATTGCGATTAATCGTATCCACTGAAATACCACGCCTTACAGCTTTTTCTATATCCACGACAAACCGCCAAATACTATAAGGCGTTGCCATATAGTTATCGACATCGTCAACAATCTTGGTTTGCATAAAGGTGTCGGTTAGTTTTTGGGCGATGGCATGTCGGGTTGCATCATCAGGGGCATAAACTTCAGCAACGATTGTTTGTAATACAGGCGGCCCCGGAGGCATTTCAACAACTGTAAAATGTATCGCGCTATTTTTTACTAATTCTTTTAATAAACGTCGGGTTTCTGTCGCAATCTCGTGGCTACTACGATGACGGTCTTTTTTATCTTGTAATTGAATATGAATGTCTGCCTGCCATGGACGATTACGTAAGTAGTAATGGCGAACCATACCATTAAAATCAAATGGTTGAGATGTACCTGTGTACGTTACTAAAGAAACTACTTCGGGAATTTCGCGGATTTTTTCTGCCATGGCGTAACTCATATTTATCGTGTCAGGTAGTGCTGTCCCTTCAGGCATGTCGATAAATACTGAGAATTCGGGCTTATTATCTAAAGGTAACATTTTGACTTCTACCCATTGATAATAAAAGAGAGAGCAGGCTAATCCAAACAATAACAATAAACTGCCAAGAAATGTCCAGCCTTTCCAACGTTCTTGATATAACGGTGGAATAGTCGCTTTAAACAGGCGGTTCATGCGTTCGTTAAAGCGGTGTTCTACTTGTTCGGCTTTCTGTAATGCTTGCATAGAAGGCTTGAGCCAACGGGCGAGCCAAGGTGTGAACACGAAGGCGGCAAAAAGGGAAAATAACATTGCCACAGAGCCTAATGCGGGAATCGGTGCCATATAGGGTCCCATCATGCCAGAGACAAAACCCATTGGTAGTAATGCGGCAACAACGGTAAATGTGGCTAAAATAGTCGGATTACCAACTTCACGCACTGCATCAACCGCAATTTCATTGGAAGTGGATTCTTCTAATAACCAGCGTCGATAAATGTTTTCAACAACAACAATCGCATCATCAACCAAAATGCCAATAGAAAAAATTAGCGCGAATAAACTAACGCGGTCTATGGTAAAACCTAGTATCCATGCGGAAAAAACGGTGATTAATATGACAACAGGAATCACTAAAGTTACAACGATTGCAGGACGAAAACCTAACCAAACCAAGACTAAAATAGTGACTGCACCTGTTGCGATAAAAAGTTTAATAATCAAGCTATTTACTTTGTCATTTGCCGTTTTACCATAGTTGCGAGTCACTTCGACATGCACATTATCTGGGATTAATTGCCCTTTCAATCTGTCAATTTGTGCTAATACGGCATTCGCAACACTTACTCCATTGGTATTAATTTTTTTCGCAATGGCAATGGTAACTGCGGACGCGCCGTCAATATTTGGCACTGTACGCGGTGTATTTGCTGCACTGCTTGCTGTCATGTAGTTATAGGCTTTGCCCGAAAAAAAGTTGACCATTTGTTGTGGTTCAGCGGGTTCTTGCGTCACGGTTGCAATGTCACGGACATAAACAGGTACATCTAAATGTGTACCGACAACTAAACGGGCAACGTCTTCCGCATTACGTAAAAAACTACCGGTGTAAACCGTGAAAAATCCGTTTTCGGTTTCAATATGTCCCGCTTGTGTTTGGCTGTTAGCGGTTTGAATCGTATTTGCAACTTGTTCTAAACTGATGGAAAAACCAGAAAGTCGTTCAGGAATCACTTCTACCCGCACTTGCTCTGCTCTCCCGCCTACAACAAAACTTTGTCCTGTATTGGGGATTTCTTTCAAGTTTTGCATGACATCTAGGGCTAAAGTACGTAATACGCCATCATCCACTGCTTCTGACCACAGTGTTAATGCCACAACGGGAACATCATCAATGCCTTTGGGTTTAACCAATGGTGGCGAGACACCGGGCGGCATTTTTTCCATGTTGCTTTGGAGTTTGTCATGCACTTTAAAAACGGAGTTTTCCATTTTTTCGCCCACGTCAAATTCTATTGTGACCACACCTTGTCCATGGTCTGACATGGAATAAACATGTTTAACACCGGGTATTTCGCTCATAATCCGTTGTAAGGGGTCTATGGCAAGGCTTGCAACTTGTTCGGCAGATGCACCGTTATACTGGATAAAAATATCCACCATAGGGACAGATATTTGTGGGTCTTCTTGACGCGGTGTAAAAAATATTCCCAGTAAGCCCATAAAAAACATTGCGATAAAAAGCAGTGGTGATAGGGGCGATTCAATAAAAGCGTGTGCCATTTGTCCTGCAATCCCAAGGTGGGGTTTGGGCGCAGTTGCAGACAATTGGGGGCTGTCGGGGGAAGGTTGTTGGGAATTATGTTCAGTCATTGCCATGAATAATCTGTTATTAGTAGGTAGGTGAACAGAACTATCTGTAGGGTGTGGGTGGTCAGTTAAGATGATTCCGCACGGCTTTAACAGTCATTTAAATATCGGGTAGTGCCGAATAAACAAAGATGTTGAGTTAAAACATTCAGCTTTATCAAACTGATAACTTTTATAGTTGCTAACACAGGAAATCTTGATGCAGACAATTCTGGTGTTTAGCCTTGCTTAATTTATTCTTGAATGGGTGCTATTGGTGCGTTTCGGTTGGTGCAGAAACCCAGCCTGAAGTTGTCCCCGGAATAGGACTTAACTCAATCGTATCACCTGCTTTTAAACCACTTAAAATGCTCACATTTTGTGCATCCATTTCCCGTCCTATGCGCACAAGGCGCAATGCTCGACGTTCTCGTTCAAGAACATAGACACCGGGTAAACTACCTCGCCATACCAATGCTGTTTTAGGAATAATGGCTAGTGTTTGTGGGGGTATTGTCAGGTCTTGAATTTCTACTTGTGCATATTGTCCTGGACCTGTGCGGGTGCTAATGGGTAAGTCAAATTTAACGGTAACGGTGTGGCGTTGTGGGTCTGCGGTGGGAAAGATTTGGGCAACTCGTGCTTCAATCACTTGGTTAGCAACATCTAAACGGGCGGGAACACGCACACCAACGCTTAAACTGGCAACTAAGCGGGCAGGAACATCAACAACGATTTGTAGGTATTTGGTATCTGCAAATTGGAGTAAGGCTTGACCGGGTTGAACTGTATCGCCAACTTCAATAAATTTTTTGGTAATAACCCCTTCAAAGGGTGCTTTACTCACGGTATCACGCAGTTTTGCATCAATTTGTTCGATTTGTGACTGCGCTTGTAATAGGGCGTTACGTGCTTGTTCTGTTTGTGTGCCGTAACGATGTAAATCCGCTTGGCGATCTAAAAAACTACTACTTTGCCCGAAAAAATCGCTTGCGGGTTTGGTAAAAAATTGGTCAAACATATTGGGCATTCCCATGCCACCGGGTGCTTGTGTGGGGGAGTTAGGCGACCATAGTTCTCGATTGTATTGCACGTTGGCATTGCGTAACGTGGCATCTGCATTCATCATTTGTGCAATGGCTGAGCGGCGTTGTGCAAGCAATTCATTGTTATTTAATGCAACTAAAACCGTGTCTTTGGCAAAGCCTGCGCCTTCTTCTCCTGCAAGTCGTTCTACACGCCCCGATAATTGCGCGGAAAAAGTAACTTCTTTATAAGGAACAACTGTGCCGCCGAGTGTTACTGTGGTGGGAATAGAATATTCTCGCACGGTGTAAGGTTCAGCCGCGAGCGCGATACAAGCACCCATAGATAGACCAAGCAATGTTATTGTATTAAGGAATTGTTTAAACATGCTGAATGTATTGCCCCTTTTGCGGTAATGCTTGTTACAGCAATAGATACACATCTCCTGTTATGGACTTGAGGCGTGCAAATTATCGCTGTTTTTTGACGAATACGGGTGAAAATGGGTATAAATATACCGTTATATTAGATTTTTACCCGTCCCATCACGCTAAAGCTCTTAATAAAAGGACCTGCCATTCGAGGGTCTTTAATCATTGCGGTATAGTCACCGATTTTAAATTTTAATTTCCCCCCCAGATATGCCATGCTTAACCCCGTCATTCCAATGCCTTTATCCATCCATTTTTGCCAGCTTTCTTCAGTTGCCCGTAAATCCCAATTCAGTGATTCATCTTTATAAACATCAGCCGAGACAACTTTACCCTCTTTAACGACGATAACCCCGATGGGTTTTTCTTGTTCAGGAAAACCGTAGGCAATTGTTGAGCTAAAATTAATTTTTGCCAGTGCGTCGGATAAATCGGGTTCTTTATTCCATTCTGCCATATAAGCCTGCATCCACACACTTGTAAATAGTCCAGCCATTTTTATTCTCCCAGAATATGTTTATTGTTATTAAACCATTAAAATTGAGGTGAAGTATTATGTTATATAATGATATAGCGATAACCCAATTAAAAAATTTTCACCCTGTATTGTCCGATTTTTTGGTAAGCTAACAAAAGGCTTGTGAGTCTGTTATTTCACCCCAAAATCAGCTTACTTAGTCACTTTAGTCAAGATAAAAAGCTTTTAAATCCGTGAAAGACTATTAAATCTCTTAGGGTAGATAATATTAGCATTTTCTTATTAATACCCACAATAACACTTTTGCATAAGAAACTGCGTGATTATAGCCGTTGTGTTGATTTTCTTTAGCAAGCATTTCAATATATACACGACAGAAAAAGTCGGTTTTTTAGCTTTCCAACTTAGAATCATGACCTAACCGTATAACATTGATATTTGGTCTGCATCCCTTCATCTTTGTTCTCTTGTGAGCAACAGGCGCATAATTGGTACATTGAACCATATCTCTGCTATGTTGCTAACACACTGTTAATAAACAAATAGTTAAAATGTTTAACCCTGTTTAACTAAATATTTTAGAGGTGAAGGAGTACACTTAGCCTCATGATGGCATAAGCAGTAAAGACGTTACCATATATATGTAATAACCTATCTAAATTGATTCACGCGCCTCACAACAACGTAAAAATAGAGTCATTATTTAGATGTTTTAATAATTATTTTGTTCATAGGACAATTGTGCTTTATGAGTTATATCAGTCCCGGCAGTGCTTTAGGGTGTACTATCAACTCTCATCGTAAAGGGTGGGATGGTAGTATATGTAAAAATGCAGAAACATGGAATTGTTCTGCAAAACAACAATTTAGAACGGACTATTGTCAGCAAGGAGACCCGCGTTGTTACCATATTCATGTTTTCGAAGAAGCAACTCCCTATTGTTTGGTAGATGATTTAGGAATTGGCTGGCTACTAGAACCTCATCCTGAAGCATTAAACGATCAAATTTTGCTATTTTGGGGAAAACGCTTTCAAGAACCGCGTGGAATTAGTGAAATCAATACTCGCCCAAAAGATTATGTTTTTGGGGCTTATCGGGTGCGGACAGTTTCTCAGCAAAAAATCAACGAATTTAAAACAATATGGAAAATAGAACCCTATACCGATGGTTGGGTACGTTTTCAACAACCTTATGATTTAACAGTTTATTATAGAAGTATCATGGGGGGCGTATATTTAAAAGAAGTTAATCGAGTTGCTGTAGAAAACATGTTCGAAAAAGCCGCAGAAAAAGCCAACATGGCGAACCCAAATTGGCACGAGGCGGAAGATGCAACCCGTTTTGAACAGTTTCACTCTCAACTATCTGAATGGTTTGAAGTCGCACGTGAAACCGCAGAACGCCATAATATTACCTACAGCAGTAAAACCTTCTTACCAACCCCGCCTGTTGCTAGCCCACTTATTGTTAGTAGTAATCCTTCTAAAAACCCTTTTGAAGAGCAATTGAAAGGAATAGAAGTTAAAAAAGCAAGTAACATCATGCCAATCGCAAGAAAGGTTGATTTTGTTGCCTATCATTTAATTGAAAAAGACCTAGTCAAAGAAAAAGTTAAAACAGTTTATGGGAAAGAAGTGCTTGATGCGGTGATGGCGGTTTCTTTAACAAAGAATATTTTAATCTTGACAGGACACCCGGGGGTTGGGAAAAGTACCTTAGCAATGGAGCTTATCGATGATCCAGAACGTAAACTCATTGTTCCTGTGGGTTCAACGTGGCGTGGGCGCGAGGATTTATTAGGCTATGTAAACCCTGTTAGTAATGAATTTGAACCCACAGAATTCACCCGCTTTCTTTTTAAAGCAGAAGCCGCATGGCGAAAAAATTTACGTCATACCTATCTTATTATTTTTGAAGAATTCAATCTTAGCCAACCCGAATATTGGTTCTCGGATATTTTAGTTCGCTCGCAATACCCAGAAGACCAAGAAAAATTACGTACATTGGATTTAGGTGGAAAGAAAATTCGGGGTGTTGACAGTAACTCTAGTAAAGTTTTTATCAGCCCCGCCCTGCGTTTTGTCGCAACCATTAATAACGACCATACAACCCTGTCATTATCACCGCGCGTGTTAGACCGTGCCTCGATTATTGAACTCACGCTAGAACCACGTATTACCCTAGAACGTTCTAAATTGGAGCTAGAAGAAAAGCAAATCATGGCCATTGAGGAGTTGGATGCGTTACTAAAGTATAAAAATGCAATGTTCTCCATGCGTGCAGCAGAATCTTTAAAACGTTGTAGCGAAAGTTTACAGTTGCTAGACATGTATAGCGTGTGGGATGCCTTAGATATCGTCCTTTTACAACAAGTATTAACCAAAGTACGCCTCATGGTGGGCGACCCATCTAATGACAGCTTAATGCAAGGCTTAGAAGATTGGAGTGAAAACTATGGTAAACATTTACGTAAATGTGCGAGTTTAATCAATAACTGGACAGAAGCCTTAAAAGATGGGCGCGATGTCATTCAAGCCTAAAACAGGTCATCAATTCGCTAAACTTCAGCCGTTAAACTAGACCCTTTACAAAAGTAGCATGGATATCATCGCGCCAAACGGTGTTATCCGCTGTTGGTCTTTTTTATACTTTTGCAAAAAAACTGGTAAATTGACAACCTACGCTCAGGTTTTTACATTTTAACTATTCTGTGGTTTGATTTGACACTTTAATACATAGCATTCAAGGATTGGTTTCGCATAATGACTGCCATTAATACATTGACCGTAAGTTGTGAGTTTTTCCCCCCAAGAACTGAAGATGGGATTATTAAATTACGACAAGTACAAGAACGATTAAAAGCATTAAACCCTGCTTATTATTCAGTAACATTTGGTGCAGGCGGTTCAACCCAAGAAAAAACCTATGAGACGGTTGTAGATATTCAAATACAATCAAATATTCCTGCCGCTCCACATTTATCTTGCATTGGCAGTACCCGCGATAATATTCGCCAGCTTTTACAAGCGTATCAGGCAAAAAATATCAATCGGATTGTTGCGTTACGTGGTGACCAACCATCAGGTTGGGCAGGGCGTTTGGGAGATTTTAATTATGCAAATGAATTAGTTGAATTTATTCGTGCAGAAACAGGCGATTATTTTCACATTGAAGTCGCTGCTTATCCCGAAGTTCACCCCCAATCTAAAACCCCACAAGCGGATTTAAATTATTTTGCACAAAAAGTGCGGGCAGGGGCAAATAGTGCAATTACCCAATATTTTTACAATGTTGATGCCTATTTATACTTTGTTGACGCATGTCAAAAGCAAGGGATTGATATACCTATTATTCCAGGCATTATGCCTATTAGCAATTATGAGCAACTCTCACGTTTTTCTGATATTTGCGGGGCAGAAATCCCACGCTGGTTGCGTAAACGTTTAGAGCCTATGCACGAAGATAAAACGGCACTACAAGCCTTTGGCGTGGATGTTGTCACACATTTATGTCAGCAGTTGATAAATAACGGTGTCTCTGGATTACATTTTTATGCATTAAATCAATCCGATTTAACCTTACGCATTGCCAATAATTTGGGTTTAGTGACCTAATTCAAGCCGCAAAAATAGCACGGATACCACTACATCAAGCAGTGTTATCCGTTTTTTATCACTCCCATTCTAATTCTGCAAATGCTGCCGTTACATTGCGTTTATGATAATCATCAAACAGTAACCAACGCGCCTGTTCTGTATGTCCTACTTGCGCAACAGCATCTTCTATTGGCTTCATTTGTTTGATATATTCCCGCACTTCATCCCGTATTGTCGTTAAATAACGCAATTCTGTTGCCATCGCTGGATGCCAATCTATTTGTTTAATCTCACCATGTCCTGCAATCACATGTTTAAAGTTCTGCTGTTGCAATTTTTCTAACACGCTTACCCATCCAAGCAAACTACCGTCTATAACGGGAATACGCTCAACAAATAGTAAATCTGCAAGCCATAAGGTATCTGTATTAACATCGTACACGCTCAAATCATTATCTGTATGTGCGGTTGGATAGGTTTGTAAACGAATAATCCGCTCGCCTAAATCCAGTTCTAAAGCATCATCAACGGTTTTATCAGGGTAAACAAGGATGTTTTCTGCCAACGATTCAGCTAATAATAGTGAAAAAGCGGTTAGATAATTGGTTGCACGACTGGCTAGCGCACGCGGGAAATGAACATGAGCAAGATAGACGGGTTTATCTGCTAAGAATGCCCGATTACCAAAAATATGGTCAGGATGAATATGTGTATTAATAACATAGCAAATGGGTATAGTTGTTGTCTGTTGAATCGTGTGGCGCAATGCATTACCAACGGTCAATGAACCACCTGTATCAATAACAGCAACGCATTTCTTTCCCACGATAAAGCCAATATTAGCAATGTCGCCTTTGTTAGCAACGCTGGTTTCTGCTTGTAAGCCATAATGCACATAAAGACCTTTTGCAATTTCAGTCACGGTAAAATCGGCATATACTTCAGTCTGAAAAACTAGAATAAACAAACTTATAGAAAAATATTTTAATAAATAAAACATTATTTTTTCCTCCTTAAGGGATTTTTCATCAGGTTATTGTATATACATTATTTTATACCCATTAATAACCAGATCACTTTGAGCCAAGTAAGATTAGTTCCTGAACAACTCTAAGGACTAAACCCTATTATCTGTTCACGTCCTCTCATCGAGTGCCTTTATATATGAACACAACAAGCACAAAAAAGACGGTTTTAGTGATTGATGATACGCCAGACAATGTTCGGCTGTTATTAAAATTATTGACAGAAGCAAACTTGAAAGTTTTAGTTGCGAGAGATGGACGCGAAGGGCTTGCTCGCACGGAATATATCCAACCTGATTTAATTTTATTAGATATGATGATGCCAAACATGAATGGCTTTGAAACCTGCCAAGCATTAAAAGAAAAAGAAAAAACCCGACATATTCCCATTATTTTTATGACGGCAATTGCTGATGTCGCCAGTAAAGTAAAGGGGTTTGAATTAGGTGCGGTGGATTACATCACAAAACCATTTCAAAATGCGGAAGTGCTTGCCCGTGTCAATACGCAATTACAAATACATCACCTACAAAATATTTTACGAAAACAAGCCGCTGTTCTTGAAGAGCGCAATAGAGATTTAGAAGCCTTTTCAAGAATGGTTGCCCATAACCTAAAAGGCCCACTTTCTTCATTAATTAATGTGTTAGATATTGTTGCTGAAGAAATCCATGCAAATACAAATAGTTGTGAAAAAATCCGCTGGTCGATTCAGGTGGGTTGGGATATGAATCAATGTATTGAATCTTTATTATTACTTGCTCGAGCAGGAGGAAATGAAGTAAACCCTAATTTAGAACCGTTAGATATGGTTGGAATTATTAATACTATTATTAAACAAAGGCTTGAATACACAATTAAAAAGAAAAAAGCCGTTATTCATATTCCTCAAGAGCTACCAATTGCACAAGGTAATAGCCTATGGGTACTAGAAATATGGAGTAATTATTTGAGTAACGCTCTAAAATACGGTGGAATCCCACCCGAATTAACCATCGGTGCGGATGAGCAAACGGATAAAATGATTCGTTTTTGGGTTAAAGACAATGGACACGGTCTTAACACAGAACAACAAAGCAAACTATTTATCCCTTTTAGTCGTTTGCAAAACCATGCAGAAGGCTATGGTTTGGGCTTATCCATTGTGCGTCAAATTGTAGAAAAATTAGGCGGACAAGTTGGAATAGAAAGTCGAGCAGGGCAAGGTAGCTTATTTTATTTTACATTACCAGCTTATCCGCTTGATTAAAAACACTATATCCCCATTCTTAATTCTAAAAAGTAACTACTGTGAACTTTTTCGCCACGTTATCACGCTATCCCAACAACATTATCGGTATTGCACTTGTTTATTTCCTAACAGGAAAAATATCGCTACTGCTTGCTATTCCGCCCAGTTATGCAGTCGCCATCTGGTTACCTGCAGGAATTGCATTAGCCAGTGTTTTACTATTAGGAACACGATTATGGATGGGAATATTCTTAGGCTCGTTTAGTGTCAATATCGCTAACTTTTTAGATATTAGTAGTGTACAAACACTACTAACCTCATTAATAAGCACAGGATTTATTGCTGGTGGTGCAGCACTACAAGCTTTAGTTGGTGCGTGGTTAATTCAGCGTTTTGTCGGTTTTCCCTGTGCATTAAAACAAGAAAAAGAAATTATTATTTTTCTCCTGCTCGCCTCACCCATTAGCTGCTTAATCAGTGCCAACGTTAGCATAACAACACAATATTATTTTGGTATTTTATCGTTAGACAACGCACTGTTTAATTGGATGACTTGGTGGGTTGGCGATAGCATCGGCGTACTGATTGCCACCCCACTATTATTTAGTTTTTTTGCCAATCCCAAAGCAGTTTGGCAACGACGACGCATTTTTTTAGCACTACCACTGGGCATTACACTACTCATTGTATTAATTGCTTATATTTATATTAGCCATATAGAACAAGATAGAGTAATTAAAACCCATCAAGAACATGCGACATCGCTCGCTAAAACCTTACAAACTGAATTAAATACGCAAATTACTACATTACGTGCTATCAGCGTTTTTTTTGGTGATACACCAACGGCGGGGCGCGACGAATTTCATGCCATTACACAACCACTACTGGCAACAACGCCTTTTATTAAAAACATTATTTGGGGCATATACCTGCCTATAACAGAACGGGCGCGTTATGAAACAGATAACCAACGTTTTCTACCACTTGCCAAAATCAGCGAACAAATAACAACAGATTTTACCGTTGCAACTGAACGGACGCTTTATTTTCCCATTCACGCCATTGAACCGCAAAACGATGTTAATCGCCCATTATTAGGCTTTGATTTAGCCACAACCCTGCCACAACTTTTGCAAAATACACATGATATGCAAGGGGAAATACGTATTTATTATGGCGATTCGCTCCATAAAATCAGCTCATCAATCGACCCCATTATCGTTTTACCCGTCTATCGCAGTGCTACACATAACAATACCATACACAGTTTTATTATCGTTCAATATCAATTAGATAAATTATTAAGTGTTGCACTTAGACAACAAAAAGAAAATCCTTTTTTCATTCAAGTAAATAATATTACACCCTACAAAAAACTATCTGTTTTATATAACAATCAAGACGCAAACCAAGCCATAGATAAGACGACGGACAGTATTTTATTTAAAATCCCAATTTACATAGCTAAACAACAATGGCTACTCCAATTTACCTTACCTATAAAACAGTTACATAATAACCCTTCATTACAATCATGGGGCGTGTTACTGGTTGGCTTATTTTTTAGTAGCCTACTTGGCGCATTTTTACTGGTTGCGACAGGACGCACTTCATTGGTAGAGCAATTAGTAAACGATAGAACCGCCGAACTCGCTCAAGTCAATATGACGTTACTTGCCAATATTAACGAGCGTAAACAAATAGAATCCATTTTACAACAACGGGTTGTAGAACTAGCGGAAGCCCGTAAAAGCATGTTTAATTTACTGTCTGAAGCCATTGCTTCGCGTAAACGTGCAGAATTACTAACAACAGAATTACAAGATACACTCCGTTTTTCAGAAAAAATGCGCGCAGAAGTCAGTTTTGCAAAAGAAACCGCTGAAGCAGCAAACCGCTATAAAAGTATCTTCCTTGCCAACATGAGCCACGAATTACGCACACCGTTAAATGGCATTTTGGGATATACCCAAATTTTGCGTCGTGATAAAAGTTTAAACAAAAATCACCAAGAAAAACTGGCCAGTATTCAACGTAGTGGTGAACATTTATTAACACTAATCAATGATGTATTAGATTTATCTAAAATTGAAGCAGGAAAATTAGAGCTGCATCACACTAATTTTCGTTTTCCACCGTTTTTTAAAGATATCGCCGATTTATTTACCTTACGCAGTAGCCAAAAAGGCTTACAATTCATTACACAACCGTTATCCTCTCTACCTAAAATGGTTTATGGCGATGAAAAACGGCTACGTCAAGTGTTACTAAATTTACTCAGTAACGCCGTAAAATTTACCGCACAAGGACAAGTTAGCTTTCGTTTAATTTATAGCGATAATCGGGCGCGGTTTGAAGTAGAAGATACAGGCATTGGTATTGCGCCAGAGCAACATGAAACTGTATTTCAACCATTTAAACAGGTTGGCGAATTAAGCCATCAAATAGAAGGAACAGGTTTAGGCTTGAGTATCAGCAAAAAATTGGTGGAACTGATGGATGGGGAGCTTTACGTAGAAAGTGTTTTAGGAGAAGGATCAATTTTTTGGTTTGATATTGAATTAATTGAAATTACCGATGCAAGTAGTGAAAAAATCGTAGAGGAAATACCGCAACATCTGGTGCAAATACAAGGGAATAAACAGCGAATTTTAGTCGTAGATGATATTGCAGAAAATCGCCAAGTATTGAGCCATCTACTAAAAGAATTTGGTTTTGATGTGCAAACCGCAGACAATGGCGAAAATGGTTTAAAACAAGCAATCCAATTTTTACCTGAAGTAATTATTACCGATTTACGAATGCCAGTGATGGATGGCATCGCGTTAACCCACAAACTGCGTCAACAAGAAGTGTTTAAAGATACACTAATCATCATGTTATCTGCACATGTATTTGAAACAGATAAACAGGCCAGTTTAGAAGCGGGTTGTAACGAATTTTTGACCAAGCCATTAAATATTGAAAGCCTATTAAAAATGTTACAAACCTATTTCAAAATAGAATGGATTTACACAGAAGAATTACAAACCCCTATTTATCACACCACAACAAATCCTAACTGCCAACAAGCTGAAACATTAATGCGTTTTGTCAAAATGGGAAGTATTCGTAAAATTATCGAATACGCCAAGCAACTACACGCCATAAACCCAGAATTACAATGGTTTACTGACGATGTACAACAACTCGCTAAAGAGTTTGAGATAGATAAACTAACAACGCTGATTAATCCCTATATAGAAAAAAATCATTAGTTCGTTTTAATTCATCTTGTTATTCCTAAAGATTAAGCTTGTGCTAATAAGCGTCCCATTAAAAAACCTTCTACCCGATTTAACATTTGCCGAAGCGTATCAGGGTCTTCAGGGTCAAATCCATATTCACTAAAACGCGCTTCCATGGGTAAGGCTTGTTTTAAATGACGTAATTCCGAACCTAACGCTAATAAACTATCACCATCTTGTGGCAAAGTGCGTAGGGTTTGTAAAAGCTCATCAAAAGGGCTGTCATCCTGAAAACGGGTGCTATTAATGGGGTGTGTATGCAAATGGATTTTTTCTACCCACACATTGCCTAAACCGACATCGGTTGCAACTGCCCGAATATCATTACTCCAGCGTTCAGGATTGCTATGTAATTCAGCATGAGCAGGACATGCGCCGTCAATGACAACCCGCAATGCGAGTGGACGACCATCCGCCGTTTGCAAAGTGTCTAACACCGCTTCTCGCGCTTTATCCACGATTTCATCAGCCGTTGTAACATTACTCACATCTAAAGAACATACTGCCCAACGCAACACGTCAACCGCACAATGGCTTAAGGTTGTTTTATGGTCGGTGACTGTGACTAATGTGCAGCCTTTCGCGCCCGTTTCCCGTACATGTCGCCCTTGTAAATTGCCAGAAAAGACAACAAACGGTTCTTCATGTAATACTTCACGGTTATGCACATGCCCTAATGCCCAATAATCATAGCCATGCGCTAATAAGCCTTGCAGACTACATGGTGCATAATTCGCGTGACCTTCGCGTCCATTAACGGCGGTATGGAGTAACCCAATATTATAATAACCTGCGATTGCTGTAGGATAATCAGCACTTAAATCTTCTGTTACGGCTTTTGTCGCAAAACTTTGTCCATGAATCGCAACCCCTATCTTCTCTAATATCACTGTTTCAGGATGGGTAGTGCTAAATTCTTTCACATTATCAGGCAAGCGTAATTGTTTAGTGATGCTATTTCCCGCATCATGATTACCCAAAACAATAAATACAGGAATATTCGCCTCACGTAAGCGACTCATTTGCTGATTAAAAAATAATCCTGTGTTGTAATCTTTCCAATCTACATCATATAAATCTCCTGCAATCAGCAGAAAATCAACCGCCTCAGTACAAGCCAAATCGACCAGATTGATAAATGCTCGACGGGTCGCACTTTGCATCTGTTCTGCGGGTACACCTTCATACCGTGCTAACCCACATAAGGGACTGTCTAAATGAATATCCGCAGCATGGATAAATTTCATTGTATTTACTCCTATAAAACGATTCTCATGATTAAGACTATCTTAAATTTTAGTTTTAATCAATAACTCCATGTATGTATTTTATTATTTAAATGTCAAGTATGAGTTTGTAAGCATGATAAATGGATGTAGCCCTGAAAAATAATGATTGATTTAACAAAATATATCAAACGATAAAAGAAAAAACAGGGAAGGGTTTATTCCAAAACTTTCCGATAAAAAGAGGATGGAAAATCGCCACGCTTGAAAATGTCAAGTTACAAAATTCAATAAAATAAATATAATATACTGTAAATAAAGATATTTTATCTTTTGATTGACTATAAAAATAATAAACAACGGATATTACTGCGAGTGTTATCCATCTTACAAAACTATCTGCATCAAAATTCTCAGGATTAGTAAGCTTTTCAGAATTTAAAAACGGAAAAATAATCTACTCATGTCTGAAAATTCCGATTTAAACCGTCTATCAATCAAAAAAATGGCTTAATAATGGATGTCTTATGAAATCAATCATATTATCTAGTTTATTCACTTGTTTACCCTGTTTTGCTTGGGCCGATGTTGTTCTTGACGGTTCTTTGGGGAAACAGACGGCATTATCTGCCCCTGATTACCAAATCGAGGCGAGTTTAGGACAGCAGCAGGGAAACAATTTATTTCATAGTTTTAGCGAATTTAGCCTAAAACAAGGCGAAAGTGCGACCTTTACAGGGGTTGATACCCTTGAGCGGGTTATTAGTCGTGTAACAGGAAATCAAGTTTCTGTTTTAGATGGAACGCTACGGAGCACAATTCCCCATGCCGATTTTTATTTTATTAATCCAAATGGGGTTATTGTCGGACAACATGCAGAAATTGACGTGCGGGGCGGGTTTTATCTTTCTACTGCTGACAGCCTTATCTTTCAAGATGGAAAAGAATTTAACGCACACCAAACATCAGCCTTATTAAGTAGCGCGCCGATTCATGCTTTTGGCTTTTTACATGAAAATCCTGCCGCTATCAGCCTAAATAATAGTCATTTAAGTGTTGACGAAGGGCAATCATTCGCCTTAATCGGTGGAGAAATACATATTCAAGGGGAAAATTTTTATTTATCACCAGAGGAAGAAGGATTTATTCCTGCTGTTGATGCTGCCGCCGTTATTAGCGCGAAAAATGGGCGCATTGATTTAGTCGGCTTAAAAAGCGCGGCTACAGTTGAACTCAATGCACAAGGAATTATTACAAAAAATAATAGCTTATTTAATACCGTCCATTTACAAAATACCTATCTGGATGTGAGCGGTGATGGCGGCGGGAGTATTTTTATTCGAGCAGGTGATTTTATTTTACAACGTAGTCATTTACGTAGTTATAGCCAAGACCAAGCGGGTGGATTGATATATATCAAAGCAGAAAATATAGCCTTTCAAGACGGTAGTGAATTATTTACACATACATTTGGACGTGGCGATGCAACCGATATTATTTTAGAAGCGCAAGAAAATATTTGGTTGCATGGAAATAATTCAGCGGGAGAAGAACAACGTGCTAGCTCTATCGCCGCTTATACCTACAGTAAAGACCCCAATGGCGGACAATCTAGTGATGTCACGCTCAAGGCTAACAATATTTTTTTTGAAGAAGGCGGACATTTTATTGGCAGTGTTGAAGGAACAGGGAGTGGTGGATTTGTGACTTTTCACGCAGGTGAAACCATTCTTTTTCAAGGTGAATCACCAACACATTGGCGTGCGGGTATCACGGTTGATAATGTCAGCCGTACCGCTACAAGTGGCAATGCAAATAGTGTATTACTGGAGGCAAAAAATATTTTTATTGAAGCGGGTGCGGGTATAGAAGGCGGAACACGTGGACAGGGTGATTTAGGCGATTACACCATTAAAGCCAGTGATACCTTAGTGTTAAGGGGAGTACAAGCCAGTAATGGCACAGGTAGCCGTATTCTTGCACGGGTATTAGGCGGAAGTTTAGGTGGGGGCGGTGGAGAAATTCTGATTGAAGCGGGAGAACTCCAATTAAATGATGGTGCATTAATATTGGCAACCACAACGGGTAAGGGCAACGGTGGCAACATTACCATCAATGTACAAAATACCTTACAGCTACAGGGAACAAGTGCTAACGGCAGTAGTAGCGGTATTATTGCCAATTCAGAAGGGGCACGAACAATTCTTAATGTGGGTGAAGGGGGGAAAATTACTATAACGGCAGGGACATTACAGATGCAAGATGGTGCGAAAATATCCAGCAATTCACTCGCCTCGACAAATAGCATTGCGAACCATGCAGGCGAAATTCATATTACGGTTGCGGGTGACATGATACTGAGTGGCGTAAATCCTTATGGTGAAACTGACGAAGGCTTAGGAACAGGTATTTACGCACGTTCTAACGCTTCACAGGTGGAAACAGGACAAGCAGGTAATGCGGGTAAAATTAACATTAAAAGTCAGCGTTTAGTTTTAGAAAATGGTGCAATTTTGAGTAGCAGTACAAATAACAGCAGACAAGGCGGTGATATTGATGTGACAGCAACAGAAATCATCATTCGTGGTGATTCGCAACACATCGCGTTATTACCAGCGAATAAGGCACAAAAAAGTTTTGAAGAGGATATGAATAAAAGTGCTGCGAGTATTTCCCAAAGCGGGATTTATGCACGCACAGAAAGCCCCTATAGCAACGGTGGTGATGGTGGCACGATTCGCCTTTATGCCGATTCATTCACCCTCACGGATAATGCCAACATCTCCACAGCAAGCGCAGGTAGCGGACATGCAGGCTCAATTTATCTCTTTACGCAACGCGCAAATCTGCAAACACAGGGTAAAATCAGTACTGAAGCAGTTAATGCAGGGGGCGGGGAGATTACGCTAAAAATTGGGACTCTTTTACATTTACAAGATTGTAAAATAACAACCAGTGTACAAGATGGTGCTGGTAATGGTGGCAACGTTACCGTTGATTCTCCCATTTTTATTGTGTTAGAAAACAGCGACATTATCGCTCAAGCCAGTGGGGGAAATGGTGGAAATATTTATTTAAACACCAAAGAATTTATTGCATCAAATAGTATTGTAGATGCGTCTTCAGATTTAGGGATTGATGGCGACATTATCATCACATCACCCATTGCTGATTTAAACGGCTCACTGATAGTTTTACCGTCTGGTTTTGCGAGTGTCAGCGAAATGATTCAAAACGGCTGCAAAATTGATGACGTAAAAGAATTAAGTCGTTTTCATCACAAAACACAACGCGATGGTGTACCAAAAACCCCAGAACATTGGTTAGAATGATAGAAAAAACGTGCTAATAATTTGAAATTAATGGAGAAAAATAAAAGCGGAGATAAAAAACTGAGAAAGGAAAAACCTGGTCGGGGCGAGAGGATTCGAACCTCCGACCACTTGAACCCCATTCAAGTGCGCTACCAGGCTGCGCTACGCCCCGTTTAAAGAGCAAGCATTATATAGCCATTCTTCTTCCCTGTATAGCCTTTTTATGCTTTTTTTGTCGCGATAAATATCTATTTTAAGCATACCACAGGCGTGTTATATGGTTTTAAACCCTGTTTGATTAACTACCAGAATTTTTGACAGCGGGTATTTTATCCGCAGACTGAATGAGTTGAGTGGGCGGAACACGGGATGGAATTTGTTCCTCATACCAACTTAAAATAGCGAAAAAAACCAGTAATGTAATGACTGGTATCAATAATTTTTCGACTTTCATAGAATATTTCCTCTACACTGCGTTTGTGCCATAACCTACCTGATGAAAGGATGATGCGCGATGATTGCGCTTAGGGCATATCGTGAGCCACATCTGTAGGTCTAGGTTTTTTTTCATACAGAGGAAACAACGGCTTGTTAGTTTCATAGTTTTACTGAGAGCATTAACTATGCCATGTTATATTTTTCCTGCACCACGATTGCTGACGACTCAAACAGTTAGCTGTAAAACCTCAAGTAATATGCGTGGTTTTACACTGATTGAATTGTTAGTAACGGCGATTATTATCGGTATTATTCTTAGCGTGGCGAGTTTGGCTATCAATGACGGGGGATTAGACAGGCAGCTACAAAATGAAGCAGAACGGATTGTTGCATTATTGACCTTAACAAGTCAGGAAGCCATTTTACAGTCAGAAGAACAAGGGCTTTATATAGAAACAGAAGGGTATTATTTTTATCATTTAAACGAAGAAAATCAATGGAAATTACTAGAAAATGATGAATTACGTCGCCCCCGTCAATTTACTGCCAATATACAGGCAGAATTGCAAGTAGAGGGTAAAAAAGTATTATCTGAGGACACAACAACACATACACCACAAATTGTTATTTTTAGCAGTGGTGAATTTACCCCGTTTACGTTACGACTCCGTAGCGCAATCAACACCCGCTTAAGCTATGTTATCAAAAGTAATAATTTGGGTAATCTAACGGTGACACGCGATGATTGGTAAAGCGGCAAACCGTGGTTTTACACTATTAGAAGTTATGGTCGCCCTCGCTATTCTTGCAATTGCTTTAGCCGCGATTATTAAAGCAGCAGGGGAAAATGCTAGCAATGCTGGCTATTTACGCGACCAAACCCTTGCACATTGGGTTGCAATGAATGTTATTGCTGAAATACAACTGACAAATGAATTTCCATCCGTAGGCAAACGCGAAGGCAGTAGCCTAATGGGTGAGCATGAATGGTTTTGGACTGTTGCCATTTCTAACACCATAGATAACGATTTAAGACGTTTAGATGTAAAAGTGCGCCCAGATAAAACGGACACAGAAGCCATTGCCGTATTAACAGGTTTTATCGGCAAAAATGCAGGGGCTAGCCAATCCATCACATCTCAATCAGCGACATTGCATGATGACTGAAACAGACACCTTTTTACCACTAGCAAGTTGTCACTGTTGCGGATTAATTCAACATATTCCCGCACATACTGCCAAAGAAAAACCCGTATGCGCCCGTTGCGCCACCCCTTTGCCACGGCAACAAAACGCGCGGAATCAATGGACGATTATTTTTTCCCTCACAGCCTTAATTTTTTATTTACCCGCACTATTCCTACCACTTTTACGCATTGAACAACTAGGACATCGACATGAAGATAGCTTATTCATGGGGTTAATAACTTTATTAGGACAAGGCTATTGGTTCGTAGGGGGTATCGTTTTATTATTCTCGGTTCTTCTCCCACCGCTCAAATTACTCAGCTTATTAATTCTTTCCAGTACAAATGTGATTCACCATGCACATCATCGTGCATTAACCTATCGTGCTGTTGAACTCTTAGGACGCTGGGGCATGTTAGATGTCATGCTCGTTGCCATCCTAGTAGCATTCGTCAAATTAGGTGGCTTAGTCAGCATCAGCGCAGGGACAGGATTGCTTGCATTTACACTGCTGGTTTTATGCAGTTTATTCGCAAGTTTGAGTTTTAATCCACATGTTTTATGGGATATCCCTAATGAGTAAAATGACAAACGATTTCCCAACCGCAACCTTAAAACCTCACTATCGTTGGACAGGACCATTTTTAATCCCATTAATAGCGGTTTTGATTGTCGGTGGGTTACTTTATCAAACCAATCAGCAACAAGGTGTTCCATTAAACCTCGTATTTCAACAAGGTTATGGCATTAAAGTCGGTGATACACTCCGCTATCGCGGCATAGAAATCGGACAGGTTTATCACGTGCGCTTAAGTGATGATTTACAAAAAGTCCTTGTCGATATTCATCTAGCCCCCACTGCGGAATCCATCGCACGTGAAGGCAGTCGTTTTTGGATTGTACGCCCACAACTGGATATTACAGGCACAAGCGGTTTAGAAACCGTTATCGGGGCAAATTATATCAGTGTATTACCCAGCAACGCGGAGACAAAGCAAACCCACTTTGTCGGGCTAGATATGCCCTTATCCATCACAGAATTAGAAACGGGTGGTTTAGAAATTTTCTTACAAACCAAAGGCAAAGGGATATTAAAACGGGGTGCGCCGATTATGTATCGCCAAGTTGCCATAGGCACAATACTAGCCGTTGATTTAGCACAAGATGGTAGCACCGTTGTTGTACAAGCGTATATCAAACCAGAATACACACACTTAATTCGGGAAAATACCCGTTTTTGGAAAACTAGCGGTATGCGTTTAACGGCTGGTTGGACAGGAGTGGATTTTCAAATGGATTCTGTTTACAGCGTGATTGCTGGCGGTATTAGCCTTGCCGTTCCTAGCAACTATGGCATAGCGGCTAAAATGAATGAACGCTTTACCCTCTTTGATGAACCCGAAACAGAATGGCTACAATGGACAGCATATATAGCCCCTGATAAAACCCTACCCAATCATTTACCGAAACCACTATGGGCGCAGTTGACATGGGAGAATACAGGCATGACACGTTACACATTTTGGCACGAGACACAACAAGAAGGCTGGATACTCCCCATTACACAAGGTTTTTTAGCACCACGTAACCTACTAATTCCTCCTGAAAATAGCCAAGCGGTTCAATTGACAATTAACGATTTAAAGATTGATTTAAGCAAATCTACCGTGATTCCTTACGCGGATGGTTTAGCCATTTTACCCTATACCCATACGTATGAAGCCCTAACACTCCCGACAGAAAATACTCATAAAACACCTGAAGATAGCTTAGTCATTAGCAGCCCTACCACACCACCACACCCGTTAAATGCAGCACGTTACACAGCGCGTGAAACCACATGGATAATTCAAGATAAACAAGCCTTTTCTGCTAGTTGGCACGGCGCGCCCGTTGTTGCGATGAATAATGGCGAACTATTGGGTATTTTAATTGTGGAAGAAAAACAGGCACACGTGGTGTTATTGACAAACAACCCTACGATTGAAAAAGGGATTTAGGGAATTAAAACACGTTCTGAACCACAATTTACACAATTAGCTTAGAGCCTGTCATCAAATAAGAAGGGTTAAAGGTTCAAGCTAAAAGAATCAAGGTAGAAGCCAAATAAACCCCACTTAAGAAATTCCTAGCGCGTTTATCATATCGTGTAGCTATTGCACGATATTGCTTTAATTTACCAAAGAAATGCTCGATTAAATAACGTGCCTTATAAAGAGCTTTATCATAATCAGGTGGATTTAAACGATTTTTCCTGAACGGAATCACAGGTTCTATGCTTTTCTGTTTTAAAACATCTCTAACCCGTTCATCAGCATCATAAGCCTTATCAGCCAATAAAGCGTTTGCCTTTATCTGAGGAATAAGAGCATCAGCCCCTTCAAGGTCGCTTGCCTGTCCCGCAGTCAAAAAAAAAGGGTCGGATTGCCCAGTGCGTCAACAACGGAGTTAATCTTGGTACTTAAACCCCCTGCGCTACGTCCAATGGCTTCATCCGCGCCACCACCACTACTATGTTGATGCGCTCTAACTATAGTAACCGTATTTTAAAAAGAGGATAAGAAATGACCTATTCAATAGATTTCCGTAGAAAAGTATTAAAAGTGAAACAAGAAGAAAATCTCACCCTAGCAGCGGTAGCGAAACGCTTTCAAATAGCCATCGCAAGCGTCGTCAGGTGGAGCAAAGTATTGGAAGCCAAAGGGACACGTAACAGACCAACTAAAATAGACATGGAGGCCCTAAAACAAGATGTGGCGTTATATCCCGATGCTTACCATTATGAACGCGCGGCCCGTTTTGGGATTACGGAAGGCGGGATTCGCCATGCGTTAAAACGTCTAGGGATTAGCCGTAAAAAAAACACTCAAACATCCCAAAGCCAACCCCGAAGCACGGCAAGTCTTTCAAAACAAAATGAACCGTTATAAACAATCCGATAGGCAAATTGTTTTCATCGATGAAAGTGGTTTTGCTCATGATATGCCACGCCGTTTTGGTTATGCACCTATCGGCAAACGTTGCTTTGGCGCGCAAGACTGGAATGCAAAAGGACGTACTAATGTCATCGGGGCTTTGCTCAATTTTTGTTTATTAACGGTCTCTTTAGTTTCTGGCGCGATTAATTCCGATGTCTTTTTCGCTTGGATAACCCAAGACTTACTTCCTAAACTCCCTCAGAATTCTGTCATTGTGATGGATAACGCCACTTTTCATAAACGTAGCGACATTCAGCAGGCTATTTTAGACGCTGGGCATCTCTTGGAATATTTACCGCCTTATTCGCCTGATTTAAATCCTATTGAGCATAAATGGGCTCAGGCTAAGACTCTCCGTAAACAACAACATTGTTCTATTGATGAGCTCTTTTTACTGAATTCCATTTAATCTTTTTATAGTACTGTTGCTATATAGTGCTGTCTATCATGGCATATTCGTTATCAGCATCGGCACTTAGTATCTTGAAAACACGTTCCCAGACACCTTTCTGAGACCAACGACTGAAGCGGGTATGGACAACACGGAAATCACCAAAGCGTTCGGGAAGGTCGCGCCAAGGAATGCCACTGCGATAACGGAATAGAACAGCATCAATAAACAAGCGGTTATCTTTAGCCGTCATCCCGACATGTCCTTTACGCCCAGGGAGTAGCGGTTCTAGTTTTGACCATTGTTCATCGGTTAAGGCATAGCGACGACTCATTGTTTTATCCTTGGCGATATCTGGGTATATACCTATAATATAACACTTTTTACTATTTGATGACACGCTCTAATTATCATAATTAACACATTAAAAATTATGTGAATTGCGTAAATTAGGTTAATTGTGGTTCAAACATCTGTTAATCAGGAATACTTAACTTTCAAGGGAAGATACTTTATCAAATCACCCAATAAAATTTGGTCGCGTTCCGCCTCATCGCGTAAATACAAAGTTTGCACAGTAGTCTTACCGTTGAAAAAATCTATCCACACTGAGCTATCAACCAGCAGCATTACTATCATTCCGCATTACTTCTAAATCACCATCCCAACAGTATTGCCCAAAGGCTTGACTTAATTTATCCGTTTTTCTCCGTATTACCAGCTCTTTCAAAGCCATTTCAACGACTAAATTGTGGATTATGCAAACCTGTCAATTGCAAAGCCTGTTGCATCAGTTGCTCATCTATATTCAAAAGTGTATTCATTGCTATTCTGCCATTTATTTCCTAGTTCGACTCAATTTTAGCATAATGCCAAGTCTATGCTGGAAAAAGTAATTTTTTAAAATTGGCGAATTAACATGTTCCAAATCAGCGCAATCCGCCGCCATAAACACCATCACCCCAACAGGAAATTAATTATTTAACGCAATGTAAAAACAATATTTTTTGTAACTAATTGAATTAAATAGATTAACAGGATTAATACAACTAATCCTGCTAATCTTGATTTTAACAACTACAATCTTTCTGCAACTAATTCAATCCAATGCTTTACAGGTACTTGGCTTTTACTTTGTAAATGTGCCTGACAACCAATATTTGCCGTGACGATAACACTGGGTTGTCCAGACTGTAACGCATTAATTTTATTATCTAACAATTGATTAGCAACGGCTTTGTTAAATAAAGAATACGTGCCTGCTGAACCACAACATAAATGCCCATCAGGCACAATGGTTAGTTTAAACCCGAGTTTTTTCAGCAGATTTGGTAGTATGAACGGTTGCCGTTGGGCATGTTGCAAAGAACACGGAACATGCACAGCAACCATTTCGGGGCTAGGTGGTAAATCAGGTGCGGGTTTTAATTTATCCAAACCTTCTTGCAATATCACTTCGGTTAAATCCCGACAAATTGCAGAAATACGCGCAGCTTTGCTCGCGTATTGTGGGTCATCTTTAAGATAATAACCGTATTCTTTTACCATGTTGCCACAACCGCTTGCCGTCATTACGATGGCTTCTGCTCCCTGTTCAACAAATGTCCACCACGCATCAATATTTTGGCGCATCCGTGTTAAACCTTCTTCATGGGCAGCAAGGTGATAATCCACCGCACCACAACAGCCTGCTTGAGGTGCGCTAATTAACCGTATGCCCAATTTATCTAAGACTTTCATTGCATCTGCATTCGTTTTTGGGGCGAGTGCTGGTTGTACGCATCCATCCAAAACCAGCATGATGCGAGCGTGTGCTGTTGGCGTGTAAGGCGTAAATGCTATTTTTGGCGGAATATGGTTTTTTAGTGATTGTGGCAACAAAGGACGCAGGGTTTGCCCAATTTGCAGTAGGGGATTGAATAAAATGGAATTGGGTAAGACTTGACGAATTCCCCAGCGTTTTAAACGTTCGGAAAGGGGACGAGCAACCGCTTGTTCTAATAAATCACGACCAATATCGATTAAACGGCCATATTTAACCCCTGATGGACAAGCAGCTTCACAGGCGCGACAGGTTAGACATAAGTCTAAATGGTGTTGAGTTTCTTCAGTCACGGGGTTGCCTTCTAAAAAGGCTTTAATCAGATAAATGCGTCCGCGTGGACTGTCTAATTCATTACCCAGTAATTGATAGGTTGGACAGGTGGCAGTACAAAAACCACAATGGACACAAGTCCGTAAAATTGCGTCGGCTTCTTGTCCTTGGGGGGTTTGTTGAACAGATGGAGTTAAATTGGTTTGCATAATTTAGAAATAACAACGAGAAACAGATAAAAGAAAAAACGCGATAGTTACCACGCTTGTGCCATCCGCTGAGGATTTAAAATGCCTTTTGGGTCAAACTGTTGCTTTAGTCGTTGATGTAACGCATCTAGTGGGGTCGGTAAGGGATGAAAGATAGCACTGTGACGGTCGCCACCTTTAAATAGGGTCGCGTGTCCACCGACAGCCGCAACACTTGCTCGTATTTCTTTTGCGGTCGCATTGCTTTTAAGCCAGCGCAATCCTCCTCCCCATTCGATAAGACTTTCTCCCGCTAAAGATAGTGGTGGCGTTGTGGGGGGAACGGAAAGCCGCCACAGTGGGCTGGTGGTTTGGAAAAAAGCTAAACGTTGCTCGCGTAAGTCTGCCCAGAATGTGTCTGCGTCAGCCAGCGTTTCTCCGCCGATTTTTTGTTTTGCTGACTGAATACTCACCCCATTTAAGCGCAAATAGAGTTTACCATCAATATAACAACTGGCGGTGAGCGGAATTGTTTGATTTCCCCAGAATGTCATGTGTTCAAGGGCTTCAGTAAGGGAGCAGGATAAAATACGTGTGGTTTGTTCGGGTAAAATAGGCATGACTTTACAGGATATTTCTAGTAATACACCCAGCGTACCGAGTGCGCCCACCATTAAGCGGGATACGTCATAGCCCGCGACATTTTTCATAACCTGTCCGCCAAATTGTAAAATATCACCTTGACCGTTTAGGCATTTCACGCCCAAAACAAAATCACGCATCGCGCCGTGATAAGGGCGTGCTGCACCTGATAATCCACAGGCAATTGTTCCACCAAAGGTCGCACTCTCACCAAAAGCAGGGGGTTCAAAAGCAAGCCATTGTCCACGTTCTGCCAATATTTGTTGAATGGTTGCGAGGGGCGTTCCTGCCCGTGCAGTAATCACCAATTCGGTGGGTTCATAATCAATAATACCTTGATGTGCTGCTGTATTTAGCACTTGTCCTGTGCTGGCGCGTCCATAAAAAGTTTTACTCTGACCGCCAACAATTTGTAGTGGTGTGTGTTGTGCATAAGCTGTTTGTACGCTTGTTTGTAGAGAATGAGTGATATCAGTCATGCGTTGCTCTGCGAGTCAATGGGGGGAAAATGTCACAAGTGATGAGGGCATAACATAACAAACCTGAATATAGGTTGGCTATTTTGTGGAATATGAATTTATTCGTTCCCATTATGTTTAGTGTAAATTCGGTTTAAGTTTTGCGTTAAGCTGTACAGTTTAATCTGCTTGTTCAGATGATTATTTTCAGGTTGTAAAAAGTGTTATATTCCTATTTAATTGATTATAAATTATTAATTTCATATCCCCCAGTTTTCTATGGTGTGGATATTGCATAGACGAAATACAATAGTTAAATTATATAGTTTACTTTAGTGTCCTTATAAAAATTGTGCTTTTGTCTATCAAAGCAGTGTATAGTTTCAACCCCTTATCGTTTTAACAGGTCGCATTCAACACATGAGAACGAATTATTATTGGTTTGTAATTTTATTATTACTTTCCCAATCCTTAAAAGCAGACGACGCACTAGACGCATTTTTAAATAACTTTAAGACATTACACGCAGAATTTACCCAAGTCCTTTATGCTGAAAATGGTGAATTATTACAAAGTTCCAGCGGTGAAATGTATATTAAACGCCCTGGTAAATTTCGCTGGTTTTATAAATCCCCTTATGAACAACTTATTATTGCTGATGGGGAACGTGTTTGGATTCATGATGCTGATTTAGAGCAAGTCACGGTTAAAGCCTTAGATAAAGCCTTAGGTCAAACCCCTGCGCTGTTGTTGACCAGCGAAACCAATGTAAATGAAAATTTCACTGTAAAACGGTTATCTGCAACAAGTGGTATCATTGTGTTAGAAATCCGCCCAAAAGGGGAACAACCACAGTTTGAAAAATTGATACTAACCCTCGAAAATGACACGTTACAGAAATTGGAATTACAGGATAATTTAGGACAAAAAAGCCTAATTAGCTTTAGTAAAATGCAAAAAAACCTGACTGTTGATGAAGATTTATTTATTTTCACGCCACCCGCAGGGACTGATATTATTAAAGATATGTAAATCCTACAGGTCTAACTGGGATCGCAATGCTCGCCAATATCGCACAACCAAATAATGCCGCTAACAAAACCAATGACACAGGAAACGATAATGCCTGAAGCCAATTTGACAATTTCTTATGTTGATTTGGGAGCAACCGATCAGGCTGTGCTCAAGGTAGCGACGGGTCTATTAGCAAAACATAATGACCTCCACGCCAATATTTTAAATAAAGAAGATGTAAGCGGTCATATTGTGATTGTTGATGTGGATAATCCCGATGGGCAAACGTTTTATAATCAATTTAATGGACGCAGCGGACGTGGCATGTTGATTTTATCGAACAATGCATTGAATGAACATCGCTATCCCGTTTTAAGAAAACCTGTGCGCGTGCAAACCTTGCGTGATGTCATTTTTGATTTACATAACGAGTTGCAAAATTCAACTAAAGTACCTGCTCGTCAAGCACCCACATCAACGGCTGAGGCTGATGATGCTGATAAAAAAATCAAACCCTTCGTTATTCCTCCGCCTGTTAAACTGGCTGAGTTAGACAACAACTTGTTTTTTGTTTTATTAAAAGCGCAAACAGAAAAACAATGTATGCAAATTTTTTGTCCGCCCCATTCGCCTTTATTTGTTGACCCAGAGAAAGGCATTGTTGCAACGTCTGCCTCGCGTGAAACCTTGCGCAAAATGACACATGGAGAAGCCCCTGTCATCAGTAGCACAAGGTTATCTGACACTGATGTTGATATTTTAGCAAAAGGACAGTTGATTATTCCCTTTGCTAGTGTCTTATGGAGTGCGGCTGTTTATGGTTCAAAAGGACAATTAATTGCTACACATAAAAGTGATGTTCCTGTCCGTTTAAAAGCATGGCCTAATTTGTCTCGTTTAGACTTTCAGCCCATCCACATGAAATTAACAACCATTATGACAGGGCAAACATTAACCCTACAAGAAATTGCACAGCGTTTTCAAATAGAATGGGATGTTGTTGCAGGCTTTTATAATGCTTGTTTTGCAACAGGATTATTATTAATTAATCCCACAAAAGCTGCCGCTGTCGTCGCGCCAAAAGTGGTTACGGAAAAAAACAGTTTATTTAGCAAAATTGCAAAGCGGTTAAAATTAGGGTAGGACAAGATAGGGAACATGAAGACTGTCAACATCAGAATTCGCTAATAACCAGACATAAAAATATTGTTTTCTCCCGCCTTTAAATTCTAAACCTTCGGCTAATCCTAAAAATTCTGATTCAGACAATTTCTAAAACGGATAACACCACTTGAAACGGGTGATATCCGTATTATTTTTTAGCAATAACTCCTTGTATTAAATAAGATTATCTAAGAGTGAAATTGTCTAATGGCTTTTTGTAAAGCGGGTAATAGGTCTATTTGACTGCGATAACGTACTGCAATGTAGAGAGTGATGATTTTTTGAATGGGTTGTGCTAAATCAGGTCGTAATGTCGTTGCACGCTGGCTTAATTTTAAAGGTGGTTCACTGGCGTGATGTGTAATACCTGCACGAGCAAGTTGCTGACAAAAACGGTAGTATAATTGTTGTACAGGGTCACGATAACGTTGCGCACGTTTGAGTAGCCATAAACTAATACCCAATAATAGCGTTGCCACTAACACGACCAGTGCAATAGTCATGTTTTGCCATGTCGCATCTTTAATCCCTACATTGCTAAAAAACTCTTTTTGTCGACTGTTATCATAACCAAGTACCCATTGATTCCAGTCATTATTGAGTGCATCCCAATTTTCTTGCAGTTGTCGCCAGAATGTTCCTAACTGGGAATTATTATCCATTTCGAACCCTGCAAAAGTATCAAAATTACTTGCAAACGTTGCGGTTGCACCGCGTTCAATACGCTCTGGAGCGACTGCACCTGTTGGTTCTATTCGTACCCAGCCTGTTCCTGCTATCCAAATTTCACTCCATGCGTGTGCATCGCGTTGTCGTACAACCAAGTAATTACCAACCGAATTGAATTCTCCGCCTTGATAACCTGTCACAATACGTGCGGGTATGCCTGCTGCGCGCATTAAAACGGTAAAAGCCGCCGCATAATGTTCGCAAAATCCTTCGCGGGTCTCAAATAAAAACTCATCAACAGGGTCTTTATTAATAGTGAGAGGCGTTAGGGTGTAATGAAAGGGTTCTTGATTAAAGTATTGTAACGCCCGTTGTGCAATAGCGAGTGGGTCGGGGTTTTCTTGTTGCCACTGTTTTGCAAGTGCCTTCGCGCGCGGGTGCATATTGGCAGGTAATGTTAAATTGAGTTTAAGTAGCTGTTCATCCGCTAATTCAGCGCGATAGTGTGTATATGAAGTTACTTGATAACGCATCCGTTGGCGAACAGGGTAAAACGTTGTTATTTCATATTTTTGATTGCTGAATGTACTGTCAGGGGTTTTTGTGGGCATGTCTAGGGCAAATACCCAGCGTTGATTATGTGGCTCTAGTGTGACGGTATAAGTGTAAGGGGTATCTAAAAAGGTAAGTTGGCGATTTTGTACAATCATATTTTTTTCTACATCACTTTTCCATTCTTTCCCATCGGTATAAGAAAAGACGGGACCGCGCCAATATCGTTCTTGATGACTGGGAATCTTGTCATTTTCAAATTTAGCCCGAAATGCAATTTCATCAGAAACCGTTAATTCACTGATATTTCCCAGCAACATATTGTTTGTTAAGCCCGTGACACCACTAAAAGCATCTTTTGGTATTCCCCATAAAGGACCTGCAACACGTGGAAAGAAGATAAATAGCACAAGCATTAAGGGGATAGCTTGGAAGAGTAAAAGCCCACCTAAACGTAATCGTTTCCAAAGGGTTAACCGTTCATTGTAATCACTTAAACCGATGAGTGTTGCCGTCATCACCAACATCACAATAAACATGTATAACGCCGTTAGAATCGTTTGTGAATAGAGAAAGTTGGTAATAATCAGAAAGTAACCTAAAAAGCAGATAAGCAGTGCATCCCGTTGATTGTGCATTTCAATCATTTTTAGGCTGCACAAGGCAACCAATAAGGCAACCCCCGGATCTCGTCCAAATAGCGTGCGATAAGTATAAAGAATGCCCACGACCACAAGGCATGCAAAAAGCGTTTTAAGCAGTTGGCTAGGAAGCCCATACTGTTTAGCCGTGCCTAAAAATCGCCATAATAGAAAGAGGATAAAAAATAGGCTAGTCCATAATGGTAAACGGCTAACATGGGGTAGTATCACCATGATTAAGGATACTAATAACCAGTTAAGTGTTGCTATACGTGGAAAAATGGGGGCGGGGGTGAAAAAATTAATCATGCTGGGGCAGTCCAAAAAGTGCGAGGGCTTTTAAACAGTTATCTCGATGTTGCGCGCCATTATTAGGGGGAATTTTTACATGCGGAAGGTCTAAACCATAAACAGCCCCTTCACTGTCCGCAATGAGTACCCACAAGCATAATTGTGATAATTTTTTTTCTAACGCATTAATCTGGATGACATCTGTCCAACGTAGCCAATGATGAGTATAACCCGAGCCACCATATTGTTTTATCAGCCAACCCTTTTCACGGGCAACGGCTTTCCAATCTATATGTCGTGGAGAATCGCCCATTCTATAATCGCGATAACCCACAAAATCATCACCTTGACCAACCTCTAATCCTGCTTCCCCTTTTTGATTCGCCTCGCCACCAATCGGGAGCAAGCGTTGCCCTGTTGGTGCGGGATAAACAATCGTGGACATATCCACGTAAATATATGACCACGCATAAAATAAGCCTAGCGGAAAACAAGTTGAAATAGTGATTTTATCTAAGAATAAACGCCCGCGTTGTTGTGCTATAACAGGTGTAGTAATTGCGATGCGCTCATTTGCAGAAATATCAATAATCATGGGTTTACCAACTTCTTCACCAATCTGCTCAGGCGTGCGTTGCCAACATAAAGCATAACGTTCAGGACGTTGGCGATTATCTATCCATAATTGAAACTGTGCCGTTTCGCCAACAAATACAGGCTCGACCTTACCCAGTGTTATCGCCAAATTCAATAAATTATGTTGTGTGTAAAGGGTTGAAATTAAAGCCATACTAAACAATAGAAAGGTAAGAACATAGCCCATACTATTGCTATAGTTAATTGAGCCTACCAACATGACAAATAAAACCAAACCAAATAAAAACCCTGAGCGGTTTGGCACGATATAAATGCGCCGTCTTGTAAGCGAGACAGGCAGCGTTTGAAAAGTGCGTTTTGGTGTCAGTTTTAGTTTTAGTCTCAGTCGTTGTAGAAAACGGGTTTTATTTGTCATAAGCTATTGTCAACTATGAATTAAGGTTTATCGAGTGCTAAACTTTTGCGGCGTGCTTCGTTGGATTCTTCCGTTCTGCCTTGCGTTTCATACAAACTGCTTAAACGGCGATATTGCACAGCACTATTTGCTTTATCACCAATAGATTGGTATGACTCGATGCTTTTAAGCAACATAGACTCCGCCGTGAATAAATCGCCTAAGTGCATATAGGCCATGCCTAAATCGCCATATTGCTCCGCCACTTCTTGTTGATGATCATTATCCCGATAATAATCTAACAACTTATTATACAAAGGAATTGCTTTTTGCCATGCTTGTTGTTTTGCATACAAAGTGCTGAGATTTTTGTACTGTAACAATACGCCTTGTTGGCGATTTAACGCCTCATTAATTTGCAGACTGCGCGAAAACATCTCTTCTGCTTTGTCCAACTTATCTTGTTGCCAATACAAATGCCCTAAGTTACCCGTTGCAACGGCAAGCGCGTCTTGTTCAACCGTATTTTCTGGTAACGCTAACACTTGATTAAATGCCGTTTCCGCTTTATCAAATTGTGCTTGTGCTAGCCACAAACTCCCCAAATCATTCCACCAACGGGCATTATTGCCCAAATAAGCAGCTTGCTCATAGCGTTGTAACGCAGCAGTGATATCGGTTAGCAGTAATAAACTACTCAAATGTTTTGCCATCATCGCCGCTTCTTGACGGCTGTTTTCACCCTCATCACGGTGTTGTTCAAACAAATGTTGATAAATCGTAACTGCCGCGCTGGTATCACCTTGACGTAATTTTTCAATCGCCTCTACACGTTGGTTTTCCGCTGGAAAGGGTAAATTGCTCAACTCGTCAATTGCCATGACCAAGTTATTGAATTGCAAGGCATGAATAGCTGGGTTTTTTAACAATTCATCTGCATCTTGCGCTAATAAATTCTCAGTAATAGCTTGTACATCTTGACGGTCTAACGCATAGAGATTGGTTGCAGAAAAAATGGACAAATAACATATTAAAAAATAAAGTGAATATTTATTCACCATATTGACCTCTGATAAAAATGTTGGAAAAAGGAGCATTGATAACGATAACATCAGAAATAGAGGTGAATGGCTTCACAAACAATAGGGATAAGAATACTTAAAATGGATTTTTCTGTTACTTTATGTTGTAACAGGAAATAGATATATAGGAATTTGTGTTTACCGACCTGTCAATTTTGCCAAATCAGCATTCACTGGATTATCAGCCCCCAGAATTTAGAAATCCTATTTGTTACCTTCATAAGGCTGAAAGTTCCCATTCAGACAATTCAAATGCTTGCGTTTTAGCCAACAAGTGTTGGCATCGCCCATACCTTATTTAACGCTACAACAATCGTAATCCCAACGGTAAAGATTCCCCAAATACTTTCTGTGCATCACCTTCGTCTAATACACTCACGGTTTGAACCAAGGCTATCCATGTCGCAGGGGCTTTATTTGCCTGTAAAGTTGATATAACTGTTTGACGCAATGTCGGATTAATATCGCGTTCTCTATCACCGCTCATACGCGCCAATAAAGTTGTTGCAAAACCTGCCAAGGAATGTGTTTTCCAATTAAATTGCAATAAAATTTGTAACCAGTTTTCTATCACCGCAACAGGAACGACATAATGCACACTGCCATAACTCGGCACGCGCGCGCCGATGCGTCCAATTGCCCAAAACGCATGATTGGATTCTTCCCCCTGTTGTAAGCGGGTAAGCAAATAATTGCCAATATCGATTTTATCCGCACTGTCTAATTGCTCTAAACTCGCTACTAAACGGATAACTTCTTCATAACCTTTTTTCTTTAAATCGACAATATGTTGTTTATAAAATCGTTTTGGTACGGTGGCGAAATAAGGTTTAATCGATTGATAAATTGTCTGTTGTGCCTCGTGTGACAAGCCCCCCGCAACCCGTCGCCATATCGTCCACCACTCCGCCCAATTTTGCGCATTTTCTTTATATTGAATCCCTTGTGGATAGATTGCCCATAATTGTTGCACACGCCACTCATCCAACGGATAGCCCATTCCGGGACGTAAGCAAAAACCTGTTAAATTTAGCCATAACCGTTCATGGTCAGCGGAACGACGACGACGATTTAAAGCCTCAGCCAGCCAAACATCTGCTTGTTGCCGTAATAATACGGTATCCCAACTATCACGTTGACCCAACACTTTTTCTAATTCATTACGTAAATTTTTAACCGATTGTTGTGCAGTCGCTTTATCACGGGTGCCATAAAAATTTTCTATTCCTACAATGGCCTCTGCAAAGCGTGGATGTATCACATTGGATAATAAAGTATTTGCTTGTCCACGTAGTTGAAACTCTAATTGCCAATGTTGGGCGGGATTGTCTAACGCGCTACATTGCACAGCAACCGTGCCAACTTCGCTAAGTGCGGCAGAGAGTAACACAGGAATGCTCGCTTTTTGCTGTTGCGTATCTATCACGGCAATTAAAGGCGGTAACACACTAAAAATTTCGGGATTAATGTTTGCTAACTCACCTGCTTGATAAGGAATGTCATGTGTCGTAGCGTATAGATGAAACTGCACGGGCTGCCCAATATTCAACGCAAATGTATTATTTTCAAGACGAATTTCAGTGCTTTCTTCTGTGCCTTTCGGCAGTAAACAAATACCTTGCGGTGCTGTCGTTTCCGTTTCTAAAGCAAGAAAATAACTCCGTGCGGAACCACCGCCAATTTTTAGCTGTTGTCCGCGTCGCGCAAGGGAATACGCCACCGCCCCATAAGCAACGGCTAAATCAGGATGTGGATTATCTAACTGATGTAAGGCTTGCCCGTGCCATTCGCCCAATGTATTTAACAACTTTTTTTGTAGCAAGGGACTATTGAATACCCCCCCATTACATAAAACAGTGTCAGGCAACGCGGGCGTGTTATCGGTAATACCTAAAGCTTCTTGAGCAGTGAGTGCGTGTTGTGCAAGAAAGTGGGCAATGTGGCGGGTAATTGCAGGGTCTTGTGCGAAGGGTAAACCAAACTCGACCAATCCTGCACGGCGTTTTTGAGGCTGTACGTTATAACTAACGGAAGGAAAAAAGCCTTCTAGTAAAGCATTGCGCACTTCTTCACGACGCAACGTTGTTGTTTTAGCATTACCGATTAAACGTGAACCTGTTCCCAACAAGGTGATATTACATTGCTCAGGGGCAGCCTCTGCAAGCAACTGCTCTTTTGCCCAACGGGTTTGAAGCATCAATTGCGCTAAACTCGCACTATTTAAAGGATTTCCCGCTTGCATTAAACGACTTTCTGCCAAATGTGCAAGGGCTAAATCCATGTTATCCCCGCCGAGCATCAAATGCTCACCTACACCGATTCGGGTTAATTTTGGTAATTCATCTGCTTGTTGCTGAATTTTTATAAGGGTTAAATCGGTTGTGCCACCGCCTACGTCGCAAACCAATAATAAACGGCTATTTCGTAACGCATTATGTAAATCCGTTTGATGACGATGTAACCAATCATAGCAAGCGGCTTGTGGCTCTTCTAACAAGTGAACCGTCGGCAAACCTGCCAACTGTGCAGCAGTCACTGTTAAGCGTCGCGCGCCCTCATCAAACGAGGCGGGAACGGTTAAGACAATGTCTTGTTGTTCCAATAAATCGTGGGGAAATTGTTGATTCCACGCCGTGCGAATATAAGCCAAATAGCTAGCACTGGCATGAAGTGGGGAAATTTTCGCCACCCCCTCCGCTCCTCCCCACGGCAAAATTGGTGCGGTACGGTCAACTTGGGTATGTGACAACCAACTTTTTGCACTATGAATTAATCGCCCTTGCGATTTCGCGCCGAGTTGCTGAGCAAATTCGCCAAAAATCGCCACAGGATTCTCAACCGTAAAGGCAAGATTTCCACTGCCCTGTTGTAATGTTTCAGGTTGTAACTCACCGTCAGCAGGATGATAGCGCACGGAAGGCAACAAGGGACGCGATGCAACTTCCCCCACATTCACGAGTTGTTCAATAGGAAATAATTGAATTATTTTAGTATGTTGTTGTGTATCATGATAAGCGACAACGGTGTGAGTCGTGCCTAAATCAATACCGACGAGATAGCGGGACATAGTATTCTTTTGGATGACAAGGGTATGTCATTTATACCGATTAGGGGAGATTTTTCAAGGAAGAAATTAAATCGCTTGAGAATATATAGAGATTGTAGATAGTTTTCGTTAAAATAATAACTTACTTCAGGCGATTCATTTTTAATAGTTTATTTGGAGAAATTATGTTTCCTTTGTTAATACCACTCATTTTACCCTTCATCGAAGGGGGTTTAAGCGTGGCTGGTGAGTCTTTAGTAGGTAAAGTATTGGTTAATATAGGTTTCAACCCTGATGTGGAAGCAGGAACACAGCTATTACAAAAGGGTATCAATACATTGCAGGCTTCCGTTGATACAATCAGTAATGGCATTACAAACCAAACGGCGATGCTTTCTGTTATTCAATCTTCTATTGGTGCAATTGGTGCGGTTTCTGTGGTTGGATGTGCTTTATCTGCGGTTAATGTATATCAACTAGTCAAAGTGCAAAAATCCATTCGTGCGTTAGATGCAAAGGTTTCTGACGGTTTCATCGACTTATAAAGTACATTTTGATAGAAAACTGGATAATCTTTTAGAGTACCAACAAAGACAGCGACTGGCATTAGCTTACACGGCTTATCGTCAAGGCATAGAACAGATAAAAACTTCTTTGTTGATTAAAAACAAACAAAATCGTAATAATCACTTAACACATTGTATATCCACTTTTAATCAGTCTCTCGCCATTTATGACACACCAGATGAGTATCAGGCAAGCAATTTACCCGCTAAATTGAGACGGCTCGAGTGTTGTTGGTCTATTCAATCCACAGTTGCAGAAACTTATGCATTACAAGAAGAATATGCTGCGAGTTTACATAGTTATAAGTCGTTGCAGCATCGTATATTCCGTGAAATTGACAGCTTCAAACCCGAATTAAATGAGGATAATTGTCAGTTTATTACGGCTGATTTACATTGGTTATTTGAAAACGATTTAAAATTGATTGACACTAAAATCAAGCTACTAGATGACTATGAAAGGACACAAGTATTTTTACCTGTAACCATTGAAGTTAGAAAGACAGAAGAAGATTTGGCTATTGTAGAAAAAACATCGCTGATGTCTGCAAAAGAATATATGAGTTGTGTTGTTTCTGGTAAGCGACAAGAATACGTTAAAAACTTTTTGCAGAATAAAAACAGATGGCAAGCGATTTCCCCAGAATTTAATTCTTTAGAAACTAAAGATTTTTCTCTTATTCAATACTGTAATGTTTACAGTCAACTGTTATCTATTCTCGACGAGAAAACGCTTACAAAAGAAATCAATAGTGTTGTTGAGAAGTATTTGGTAATGCCATCTAAAGGCTCAATTTTTTTCAAATCGACCATTCCTGCGAAAAAATTAACCAGTGTCTTAGGAACGTATGCAAAGGATGCACAAAAAGAAGAGCAATCACTTGTTTTAATTGATAATACTTTATTTGGTAGTGCGACAGACGGCATTTTCTTAACTGATAAAGCTATTTATTCTGATGAGTTTGGTGGTATTCCTTTGGATACGATTCACTCGGTGGAGTTGCGTCATGATGGTTGTTTGTTACTCAATAATAATAAAGCAATTACTATCAATGGAATATCCAAGGAAATAGCCTTTCGCTTTGTTCAATTGCTTGAAGACTGTAGAGAAGCACTATACAACCTGTGGTTTAAACGCGGATTACTTTTAAGAGCTTTAAAGGATGGAAATCGAGCTGAATTTGCGTTTAGAAAAACGATTGCTTTAAAACCTGATGATATTAAAGGTTTTGAACATCTTGTTTATTTGGGGGTTGATGATCCCAGTATTGTGCAAAACTACTTACAAAAGTTATTAGCAACGAAGAATTTGGAGAAGCTAGAAAGGCTTGTTCAATTGAAACCAACCAATGAACAGGTGTTATTTGGTTATTGTAGGCATTTGTTCACGTTAGATGCTCACGTCAAAATTCACAATTTGATTCGTCAAACCAATAATCAGCAAATGTTATTGATTTATGCCGATTATTTAGCTAGCCAATTTAATGCTGAAGTATTCAAAATACTGGTTGATTCATTCCCCGATAATCCAGATTTATTATGGAAATATGCGGTATTTTTAAATAAAACACAGCAATATGAATCTGCTGTAGGCATTTTAAACAAACTACGTAAAATCGCACCAGATTATGAGTGTGAATCGGTATGTCGTGAACGGGCGATTGCCTTGGTTTACTTAGGATACTATCAAGAAGCATTGATGGCTTATCAACAGCTTGCTAAGTTAAAACCACAAGATGTAGAAATTAGTTGGAATCAAGTGCAACTGTTAATGCAGTTACAACGCTATATGGATGCATTGACGATTTTAAATCAGTTAGAATCTTCCGAAGAGGCGTTGCTCTGCCGTTTATTACTCGCCGTCAAGTTAAATCAGTATGCAGAAGTAAAAGCTGTCAGTGCATGTATGTTTAATACGCATGAACACAAGCATTTATTGCAGTTTTTAGACTCGTTAGAAATATAGAAAACGCAGGCTATGATGTTACACAACACGATTTAGCATAGCCTGCGTGTTATAACACATTAAATTATCAACTCACATTTGGTTTCTTACTAATTGAGTTTTTTCTAGCTTTGTCAAAAGGATAAAGTGTTCTTTAAGAAGTTTTTTACGTTTGAAATAACAGATGTCTTGTTGAGCATTATGTGTAATATTTTCAACGAGCAAACGCAAAGCAATGTCAACGGCTGATTCACCCGCTAAACCACTTTTTTCAATCACTTGTTGTATTAAATCGTCATCTACTTCAATTTGCATTCCCTGCTCCTAGAAAACAGATATCCATGTTGCTTAAGATACTTGATTTAGATGACAATTTAATAACAGTTTTAGCTAGGTTGTTCTGCAATCCCCAAATTATTATCGACATTACGCAGTATCGGTGTATTGAGCGTTTCGATTTTAATAACTTTCTGTTCACGTAAGTAGTCAGCCACAATTTCCCAAATAGGGCTACCTTCTGCTTGGCTGCCCACTGTTGCCCATCCTGCAACGGGGTAGCGTTTTTGCATGTCTATGGGTGTACCATCGTCTAGTGTCATGTTGCTAATCCGTTGATTCATATTAGCTGTTGGGTCACAAACGTAGTTTAAACCACCCACACGTACCATATCGCCGCCTTGTTGTAAGTAGGGGTCTGCGTTGAATAAATTATCACAGACATCTTCTAGGATGAGTTTAATTTCTGTTCCTGTCATGTCTCGTCGATAAGTTTCTGGGTAGGTGATGCAGGTTTGGTCTAGGACGTTTTCCATTGTAATGGCTTGTCCCGGTAAAATGCTGGTTCCCCAACGAAATCCGGGGGAGAGGGCGATTTGTGCATCGTGTTGTTGACGAAGTGCGTTGCAAATGAGTTGGTCAAACGTGCCGTTAAAATTACCGCGTCGATAAAGTAGGGTGTCGGTTGTGGCCAGTTTTTCAGTAAGTTTATTGAGGAATGGGGCGCGGACTTGGTCAATGTAGGCTTGCATGTCTTTGTCTGCGGGGAGGAGGTTGGCAAAAATGGGGAGTAGATGGTATTGGTAATCTTTGACTTTGCCATCGCTAACGGTGAAATCTAGTACACCTAGAAATTTGCCGTTTGAGCCTGCATTGCAAACAAGGGTCATGCCTTGGTTGTTTTTAACTTCAACGGGTTTGGGTACGCCATCGTGCGTATGTCCGCCAAGGATAACGTCAATACCTGTGAGTTGTGCCGCCATTTTTAAGTCAACATCCATGCCGTTGTGGGAGAGGACAACGACAACAGCGGGTTTTTCTTTGGCACGAATCTCGTTGATTAGCGTTTGCATCGCTTTATCTTGAATGCCAAATGTCCAATCGGGAATAAAGCGTGAGGGGTTGGCAATCGGGGTATAAGGAAAGGCTTGTCCTATGATGGCAACGCGCACGCCGTTAAGTTCGCGGATGGTATAGGGTTTGAAGGCATGTCCTGTTTTTTCGTCGTAAACAGGTTTATCTTCAAAGAGGTAGGCTTCTTCACGGACGGTGATATTTTGTGCAATGAATTCGCCTTTAAAGCGTTGGATGTTTTTGAGGATTTCATCTGCTAAGTAGGTAAATTCCCAGTGTCCTGTCATGATATCTACGCCGAGTAGGTTGCACGCGCCGACCATGTCTTGTCCACGTGTCCAGTAGGCTGTGCCTGAACCTTGCCATGTGTCACCGCCGTCTAGGAGTAGGGTTTTTTCTTTGCCGTAGCCGTCGCGTAGGCGTTTGATGAGGGTGGCTAGGTGGGCAAATCCGCCGATTTTGCCGTATTGTTCGGCCGCCGCGCTGAAGTTGAGATAGGTAAAGGCGTGTGCTTCAGGGGTATTGTCGGCAATACCTGCTTGTTGTAGAAGGGCTTTACCAACAATATGGGGTATTTTCCCTTGCATTGTGCCTATACCTAGATTGATATGGGGTTCACGGAAGTAGAGGGGTTGAAGCTGGGCATGGCTATCGGTGATGTGGAGTAGGCGAATTTGTCCAGCATTGGGTATGTCGTATAGGTCGGCGGATTGTTGGGCGCGGGCATGAATGGATTTGGGGAGTAATCCTGCCGCGCTGGCAATGGCCATAATTTGCATGAATTGGCGACGATTAATAGACATAGAACAAGCTCCTGCATTGGATTAGTTAGTATATAACTAAATACTAACATGCTTTTGGTGAGTTTTTTTGTTTTGGAATATCTATAAAAAGGGTGTTGGTTAGATTTTTGGGGTGTGATAAAGCCATTGAGGATAAAAAAGATTATTCTCTTTTGAAAAGAGTGGCGGGGATTTGATTCGTTATCAAGGTAGGTCTTTCGCAAGCTCTCTTTTTTAAAGGCGGAAGCCTCTGTCAAATATTCAAGAGTTGATGAGGAATTTCCTGTTTTCTCTCACTTTATTAATGGTCTTATTTTATGTTCCCTACAAAAAATCTTTACTTGTTCGGCATTGCCGATTTTTTAGTCTGTGATTGGTTTGTATCGATTATTTGTAGGGTTTTGTTGGGTGATGCAATAACGTTGGTGCAGACCTTCTGTATTTTAAAACAGGGAAGCTCTTAATTTATTGATTGTTAATTTGTAGTATTACCAGCCTTTAATATTTTTGAGGATGTGGTCTAGCATGGGGGTAACAAAGATGATGGTAATGGAGATAATCATCCCACTCAGTACGCCTAGGCCAATGCCAACTGCCATCAGTGATTTTACGCGCAAATATTTTGCGTTAAGGGTGATTTGTAACGAGGTTAGTTTTTCTTTTTCTAGGCGTTGTTGTTCTTCAATTTGGGCGCGTGCGGTATCGCGTTGTGAGCGTAGTAATTCAGTGTCCTTTTGGGCTTGATGACGTATAACTTCAATTTCTTGTTTTAAACGAAATTGTTCGGCTTCAGTCTTTTTCAATAATTCGGTTAGTTGCTTTTGTAAATTGTCGTCTTTGTGTTGTCGTTCGGAGGCGATTCTGTCAACTTCGCTTTTTAGACGAACCATTTCCATTTTGGCTTGTGATAGTTGGTCTATTTGATCGCGGGTTTTTTCTTGGCTTTGTTCAAGATAGGCGATTCTGGCTTCAAATTCTATTTTTTCTGCTTCAGCGCGTTTGAATGTTTCTGAAGTATCATCTGCGACCGCTTGTAATTTTGCAATGGCACTTTGTAAGGAGCGAATTTGTAACGCAAGTTTTTCCGCTTCGGCTGATTTGCGTGAGGAGGCTTCGGCTGAATCCGCTTCTTGCGCTTCGCTTTTTAATTGGTTGTAACGCCTAATAAGTTTTTGAACTTCTGCTTTAGCCTGTACGATAGAAGACATGTTTTCACTCTCAATAATATACTGAATACGGTGCTGTTGTAGTAAACGAGTTGGGATTTAGGTTTAAACAATAGGGCAAGGAGGTGCTATCGTTAATAAATCCTGTGATTAATGTGTGTAAAAAGTCGCACTTAATGTAGTGTTTAATATTACCTTTCCGTAGCGACTTGCTAAAAAACAGGCACCGTTGTTAAAAGCTGTTACGCCATATTAATTTCTATAGTAACATGCACAAACTCGCTTCTATGTGCTAGGAGTTTTTTGTAATACGCTGGTTCATGTGGGTTTTTAGCTACAATAGAAATGATGATAGCAGATTGATTAGCATTAATGCGCCATACATGCAAATCTTGTACACGATGTTGTTGTTCCGCTTCTATTGTTGTTCTAACATTGGCTAATATTTCAGGTTTTATGCCACTATCTAGCAATATATTGCTGGTATCGCAGAGGAGTCCATAAGACCATTTGAGTATTACCACAGTACCAATCAATCCCATGAATGCGTCAACCCAAACCCAACCAAAGAATTTGCCTAGTAACAGTGCTACAATCGCCAATACAGAGGTTAGCGCGTCAGCCAGTACATGCAAGTAGGCGGCTCTGAGGTTGTGGTCATGGTGTGTGTGTTCGTCATGCTCATGCGTATCATCATGGTGGTCATGACCTTCATCTAACCAAACAGCACTGATTAAGTTAATGATTAATCCGAGAATGGCGACGATAATTGCTTCATTAAATTGGATGGTTTGTGGGAAAAATAGACGGTTGACGGATTCTATCCCTATCATTAGCGCGACAATAGCGAGAATCAATGCGCTGGTAAATCCGCCCAGTACACCAACTTTTCCTGTGCCGAAGCTATATTGTGGGTCGTTGTGATGATGGCGCGCATAACGATATGCAAACATGGTAATGCCAATTGCGAGCGCGTGTGTTCCCATGTGCAGTCCATCGGCGAGTAATGCCATAGAACCATAAAGTAGGCCTGCGGTAATTTCTACTACCATCATAAGCAGTGTTAAGAGTGTAACACGTTGAGTATTGCGTTCATGTTCTTGATTGTGTATATCAAACTGATGTACGTACTGACAATAATGTTGAGCATTCATAATATTTTTACAGGAAGTAGAAGGATAATAACCTAGTTAATTTATCAGAGTTATAGGTAAAATAAACCGTTTGATTGATTTATCTCTGTCTTGCCACAATCAATAAAACGACGCATGGGTGACGGGGTTGCGCCGTCAAGTGGCAAACATTATGTTATCTTTAATTTTTGGAGACTGTTTGTATGGATGTTTTAGAGCGTATTAAACAACAAGTTGAGAGTAATGCTGTCGTTATTTATATGAAGGGCACACCTGAATTGCCACAGTGTGGTTTTTCTAGCCGTGCGTCTCAAGCCTTACATGCTTGTGGCGTTGATTTTGCCTATGTCAACGTATTAGCAGACCCTGAAGTTTTTCAAAATTTACCGCGTTTTGCAAATTGGCCCACATTTCCACAAATTTATGTTAGTGGGGAATTGATTGGTGGCTGTGATATTACCTTAGAATTGTATCAAAAAGGTGAATTGAAACCCATGTTAGAAGATGCAGTTGCTAAGAAAAAAACAGCATAACCTTCAGTTTGTTAGTACAGTTAAAAAGTAACGATGGACAATGTGTACAGGTGGCATGTTGTCCATTCTGTTTTTATTAACTTATCTTGTTTATAGCGAAAATGCCACTCATTAAGGATTTGCTTAAGAAAAAAACCGTTTTTTACTCTATTGTATTATTGGTAGTGAGCGTTTTAGTCCTACGCTTTCGTGCATCAGAACCCAATTTACCGACTATTTTTATTGTCATGCTGATTATCTTTAGCATTGGTTTTTTGGTGGCTCGCAGCATCGTCAGTAAGCGTTTAACCGTTATTACCACAACAACACGAACAGCAATACAAACAGCAATCAAGGGAACACTTGCAACAGGCTTGTGTGTTTCTCCCGACCAGAGTCGTTTAAGTAAGTTTGAATTAGAGGCATTAGATAAAGCCCTAGATGCAACTTTAAAAAAAGAAATTAATATGAATAAATATAATTTTCTTGCTATGCATTTATTTTATTTTTTCATATTTGGTATTGCGTTGTTTGTCTTTATGATGCTGTTTTTTTTCAGTAATCCCAATATTGTCGCCTTTTTTATATCATTAATACGTAATGAATGTACTTAAGGATGGAATTAACTATCTGTTTTTATAAATAAACGCAAGGATTTTTAATCCTTCACTTGTTTTTTTGTAACACCGCCGAAGTAACCATATTATGCCTGTTGTAATGCCTCATGATGATAAAAAAACGGTTTTAAGAGAAATAGAACAAGAACGCCTTGTTGAAATCTATCAGCATTCACAAGCATTGATTCGTCGTGTTGAAGCGATTATTACCCCAAGCGTTGAGCGTATTGCAGACCTTTTCTATACAGAAATGCTTACTATTGTGGGCGCACAACCTTTTTTGAATCATGCCTTGGTTGACACACGCTTGCGTTTATCTTTAGCAGAGTGGATTAAACAACTGTTTCTGCCACAAACGAAAGAAGAAGTTTATCTGCATATTCAAAGACAACGCGAAGTCGGTAATATTCACGCGCGGATTAATATTCCTATCTATCTTGTACATCATGGTATTCGTGTTCTCAAGCGCGAGTGTCGACAATTACTAATAGACTCAAACTTAGAACGTAATGAGATGGCAACCGCATTAAGTTTGGTTGAGGAATTACTGGATTACTCCTCATTTTTGATTAATGAAAGCTATTTTAACGACATTATTATTAATGAACGTAGTGCGCAAGCTTTACGAATGAATACTATTAATCAAGGTCTTGCAATGGATTGTGAGCGGTTGCGCTCTTTATTATTTGACTGGCTAAGACGCATTCTAACGAGTTTATATCAAACACCTGCGCCAACCTTGCAACAATTACCGACCATTTTTAGCTCGGACTTTGGTTTGTGGGTAACATATAAGGCAGAATTACTTTTTATTGATCATCAGCAAGAAGTTGATCATCTTAAAGCACAATTAATAAAAATCAATGAATTGGTAAAGCAGGCGATTACATTGCGAGATACAAACTCGATAATTGAATTAGGTGCAACCATTAATAATTTGAATGATGCTGTCACGCATTCATCATGGTTTCTTTCCTCTTTTATCAATCACGCATTAGAGATGGAAAGTGGGCGCGACCCGCTGACGCATTTATTCAATCGACGTTATATTCCAACCATTATGCAACGGGCTATCCGCATCAGTGCGACGCAAAATGCACCATTTTGTATTTTATTGTTGGATATAGATTTTTTTAAGAAAGTTAATGATGGATGGGGACATGACAATGGGGATGCAATTCTCATCCAAGTTGGCGAATTATTAGTAACGCATGTTCGCGCGGGTGATTTTGTGTTTCGTTATGGCGGAGAAGAGTTTTTAGTGTTGCTAAACGATATTAATTTGGATACAGCAACGCATATAGCAGAAAAATTACGCCTATTAATTGAAAAGCACACCTTTTACATTAATAAAACCATTCCTTTTACGATTACAACCAGTATAGGCATTGCGTTACATGAAGGGCATCCTGATTACTCGGTTGTTATTTCCCAAGCGGATGGGGCATTGTATCAAGCAAAAGAAAAAGGACGTAACAGAATTGAGGTTGCAAACAATCTGCTAAGCAACCCTCCAACAACGGCTTAATCTAAAAATTAAAGCAAAGAATAGGTTATTTTCCTTTCTTTTTTTCCTCTTCTAATGCCATCTCTAAAAGAGAGCATTCTATCGCCAGATATTTTTCTACCTGTTCAGCCGCTTCGTCCAAGTTATCACATTTACTCAACTCTTCTAATTGCTTACAAAAATTAACTAAACTGATTGAACCCACACTTGCAGCCCCGCCTTTTAATTTATGTACCGCTTGATAAAACATATCTTTATCAAGCAAGAGGATTGCCTCATGTACGACAGCTTGATAACGAGGAAATTCAGTTAAAAATAAATCAATTAACCAGTTAATACCCCGTTTTTGCATGTCTTGTCGCATGGTTTCTATCATACTCAGAGAAATAATTTCTTCTTGTGTATTGATAGAAAGTAAGTGTGGAGAATACGCCTCGTTACTACTTGCCATTAACTTATCATCAATAACATCATTGATTACTAAAGGCGATGTTTTCTCTGTAAAAAAATAACTCAGTCCACAATAGCGGGTTAACATGCGCTCTAAATCATGAGAATTAATTGGTTTACTCAAATAATCATCCATTCCTGAGATAAAACAACGTTCCCGTGCGCCATTAATCGCATTCGCGGTAACTGCAATAATTGGAATATGCGAATCGGTTTTGAGTTTTTTCTCCTGTTGCCGAATAGATTCCGTTGCTTGATAACCATCCATTTTTGGCATTTGGCAATCCATAAAAATCAAATCATAATTTTGTGCGTTCAATGCAACCAATACTTCCTCACCATTATTAACCACTGTTACTTGACAATGTAGTTGCAACAACATGTCCTTCATAACCTCTTGATTAATAATGTTATCTTCTGCCAATAAAACATGTTTTTCATGGGCTGAAAGAAATGCTGTGCCTGTATTCATAGTATCCGCCTTATTAAGAATTGACGTGAACAAATGCTGTAACAATTTTGAAGGCATAACAGGTTTTTGTAAGTTATATTCATTTGGAATAGATAGCTGTGGGTAATCCTGCTTGGCGGGATGAAGTATTATCAAGGGTATCTGATTAACTTGCGTATTTGCATGAATAATCTGTGACAAACTCATGCCTTGCAAGTAAGGTAAACAACTATCGATGATGACCACGTCATACGCTTGGCGTAAAGCCACAGCATCTAACAAACTATCCAAACACTCTGTTGCACTGCTTACACAGTCAACCTGCAAATGCCACAAACGCAATTGTTCAGTGATAAATTGACGATAAAGCGGATGAGGTTCTGCAACCAATACACGACGATTATGCAAATTTGCGCGTTGTTCTGCCGTCCCTAATGTCGTATTCGGACAATTCATTTTTTGTAACACAATATCAAACCATAAAGTGCTTTGGTCTTCTGTTTGATGATAAAAACTGAATGTCCCCCCCATCACATCAATTAAATGGCGCGCTACGATAATACTAATATTTTCAATGCTATATTGTGTTGCATCATCCGCAGTCGCAACCGATTTAAATAAATTATCCAAAACAGACGTATTAATAACACCGTGACTATTAAGTTCTATATGTAATTTAACCGCTTGTTCTGTCTCCTCTAACAAACCAACCTGTAAGAGAATACAGCCCTGCTCTGTTGATTTAATTGCATAATTCAATAAATTATTGACTACCTGTCGTAACCGATCAATATCCCCTTTTAATAAATAGGTTGCAAAAAAACTAAATTGACAGATAAAAATCAAATCTTTACGTTGTGTTGCAAGGGCTGCCTGCCCTAATAAATCCTCGATTAACGCATGAACATCTATAGCACTGAGTTCTAGGTTTAATTGTCCTGTTTCAATGCGGGAAAATGCTAAAATATCATTAAAAAAATTTAATAAATTTTCACTGGACTCTCGAATTGTTTCAATCGAATAACGCTGTTGACGTGGCTCAATGGGCGATTTTAACAATAACTCTGTTGTTCCAATAATATTATTTAATGGCGTGCGAATCCCTTGATTAATAGCATTTAAAAAAGTGCTTTTTGTTCGTTGTGTTGTTTCTAGCGTTTCACGTACCTGATGCAAATCTGCTTCAATTTGTTTATAAGCCGTTAAATCTTTTATAAAGTTTACTATTAAAGATTCTTGCGAAGAATCTTCATAATTTTTAAACAAAAAATGATTAATCAAAACGGATACTAAATGCCCTTGTTTATGGCGTATTTTTCCAACCCACTGACTAGGAAATTGCTCACTATTCATTTCTACATCTATAAATAAATGGATTGAATTTCCTTGTAATTCATCCTTTGTATATCCAATTAATTGGCAAAAAGTGGGATTAACACTATAAATTATCCCATTAGTTTTAATAATACAAAATCCCTCTGTCGCATGACGAAATAATGTCTCGTGATATTTCAACTGTTGAACATATACTTGTTCTTTTTTCAACGATTGCGTTACGTTATAAGCGATTACTAACAAATCGGTATCCGTTATAAACTGATAATAAACATCATAATATTCCTGATTTTTAGCAATAGTTAATGGCTTATGGTTTATCCGTCTTGCCAATGCTTCTTGAATATCTTGCAAAAAATCGGGTAAGGCTTGATAAAGTGTAAAAATAGATGAGCCTGTCAACGGATAAGCCGTATTACCAAAAGAATGTAACTGTCCAAACGCGATTTGAACAATCCCTTGTTGATTCAACTGCCAAACAGTAACGGGTAAATGATTTAAAACTGTTTGTAACGTCTGCAACTGCGTTTGTAATAACACGGTTTGATGTCGTTCTTTATGTCCTAAAAAAGTCGCCATTGCAGATAACAACAAACTCAAGGTTAGAAACACGCTAAAAATAAAGAAATTATTCGTCACATCTTGCGCGTTAGTTAGCCACAACAGCACTGCAAGACAACATGACAATAGGACAGAAAAAATAAATGGTTTCGTAATCAAATAGCTTTTCATAACTAACAATAAATTGTCCTTGAATAGTGAGATTGAACCCTTGAATATTTGTTGCTATGCAACAACACAACAAGATTCGCTCATCATAAGATGAAATGCGTTTTATGAATAGGACTGTAACATGCAAGAAACAGACGAAGAATTAGATGCCTTATTAAATAAAATGTTACCTACATTTGAAGAAAAAATGCCTTTTAATAAACTGTTAGGTATTCAAATTGTTTCACTGCATTTAGACGAGGTAAAAATTCGTTTTGACATGCGTGAAGCATTAATCGGGAATTTTGTACATGGTATTTTACATGGTGGCGTTATTGCCTCGGTTTTAGATGTCGCTGGTGGCATGATTGCGATTGCTAATTCATTTAAACAACGACGCGAAAACCTAACCGAAGCTGAACGGATGCAAGGTATTGATAAAACAGGAACGATAGATATGCGCATCGACTATTTACGTCCGGGGAGAGGCGTTTATTTTATTGCAACATCAACCATTTTACGTAGTGGTCGCAAAGTTACCGTTACCCGAATGGAATTACATAATGACGAAGATTTATTAATTGCTGTCGGTACAGGTTGTTATCTGGTTGGTTAAAGTTAAGTCATCGCTTGAATACACATTCTTAGACACAAATAATTCACATTGCAAGTATAGATAATATCTTGAGATAAAAGTAAAGATTGTGTGTCCGAATCAGAATTTACTGAATTTTCGGCGTTAGAAAACATCAATTTTTTTGTCTTTGCGTCTGAAAGTGCCGATATGTTGACTTATCAAATTTAGGTGGGCAATACTCAGCCTACCATCATTTTTAGTAACTATTTTGTAGAACAATAACATACAATGGATGCCATCGCTTCAAGTAGTATTGTCCGCACAGTTTTTACATAACTAAACTTATTTAAAAAAAAACCTGTCAATATTTTAAATGTTGACAGGTTTAGGTTCTAAAAATAAGTATTTCAAAACAGGTTTACAACTGCGCTAACATGCGTATAACGCATTTTTAATCGCGTCTGCATCCTCTTTTAAACTGTCTTGATGATACGCAATAATATGTGCAACCTCATTTTTCGAGCCTAAAATCACGGGAATCCGTTGATGCAATTGTGTGGGGGTAACTTCCATAATGCGTTCTCGTCCTGTTGAACTTAAACCGCCCGCTTGTTCAACGATAAACGACATGGGATTAGCCTCGTATAACAGCCTTAACCGTCCGCCTTTCTTGGCTAATTTACTATCCAATGGATACAAATACACGCCACCGCGCATCAAAATGCGATGTACATCAGCGACCATAGACGCTATCCAACGCATATTATAATCCTTGCCACGCACGCCTGATTTACCAGCCAAACACTCGTCAATATAACGTTTTACAGGGCTTTCCCAAAAACGCATATTTGACATGTTAATCGCAAACTCTTGTGTCTCTACAGGAATCATAATGTGCGGATGCGTTAAAACAAATTCACCGACATTTTTATCTAAGGTAAACCCGTTCACACCATTTCCTGTGGTTAGAACCAACATGGTTGCGGGTCCATAAATAGCGTAACCTGCGCAAACTTGGCGTGTTCCCGCTTGCAGAAAATCAGTCAGTGTTGGATTTGTAACACCATCAGGGCAACGCAAAATTGAAAAAATTGTTCCAATCGACACATTATTTTCAATATTCGAAGAACCATCCAACGGGTCAAAAACTAACAGATACTTACCGCGCGGATATTTAGATGGAATAGGATAAACTTCTTCCATTTCTTCCGACACCATCGCCGCTAAATGTCCTGCCCATTCGTTAGACTGAATAAAGATGTCATTAGAGATAACATCCAGTTTTTTCTGGACTTCACCTTGTATATTGACTGTATCCATCGCGCCCATAATATCCATCAATGCACCATGATTGACGGCATTGGAGATAAATTTGCAAGCGGTAACAATATCATTCAATAAAGCGGTAAATTCGCCTGTCGCACCTTTTGTGTGGCGTTGTTCTTCAATAATAAATTGGGTAATGGTCATGCGATTATTGTGCATGATGCTGCCGTCCTTTGTGTGGGGGTAATTGTCGTTATATAATTTTTCTTTCTTGATTCTACATAAACCATAAAGATTTTTTTAATTATAATTCTTTATCGTTTTTATAAAGCGTTATCGTGTTTAAAGGGAAGTGGTATATTGTGAAAGAAATATCTGTGAAAAGTAGATTTTATTGCGGCGATATTTTTTAATTGATTATGTTTGTATTTGCATGAAAAGGAATGTTTTTCTTGAAACAAGATGTAGGACTATTCGATCCAAGTGCGTTGCTAAGCTTGCTGGATACAAACAAGCAACAACACGTAGAGAGGCAGTTAAGAATTGCAACGACTATTTTTGATGCAGCCGCTGAAGCAATTGTTATTACTGATAAAAACAATTATATCTATGCGGTAAATCCTGCTTTTTCACAAATTACAGGTTATAGCAAAGCAGAAATTTTAGGTAAAAATCCGCAATTTTTAAGTTCAGGTCGTCACGATGCCAGTTTTTATAAAGCCATGTGGGTGGTGTTAAGCCAAAAAGGGCAGTGGCAAGGTGAGATTTGGAATCGGCGGAAAAGTGGCGAAATTTATCCTGAATGGTTGACGATTACAAAAATTGAGGATGAAAATGGTGAGATTTTCGCTTTTGTCGCTATTTTTACGGATATTAGCAAAATCAAGCATGATGAAGAACAGTTATGGCGACAAACAAACTATGATTTTTTAACAGGGTTGCCTAATAATACCTTGCTTATTGACCGGTTATCGAATGCGCTTATTGTCGCTAACCGCGAGAATTTATTAGTTGCATTGCTGTTTATTGATTTAGACCATTTTAAAGTTATTAATAATACCTTGGGTCATGCTGTTGGTGATTTGTTATTGCAAAAAGTTGCACAACGCCTTTTAACATGCGTTAGAGATACAGACACTGTGGCGCGGTTTAGCGGAGATAAATTTACCATTGTATTGGGTAATTTGCTTAAAGAAGATGAAATCGCAGTTATCGCTGAAAATATTATTAGTAAATTAACAGAGCCATTTGAATTAAATGGACAAACTGTTTTCGTAGGCACAAGTATTGGGGTAACCGTTTATCCTGCAGATGCTAACGATGCCGATATTTTATTACGCAATGCAGACATGGCAATGTATCGCGCAAAAGCGATAGGACCTAATGTTTATCAGTTTTTTACCTCTAAAATGAATGAACAAATTCATACACGGATGGGCTTAGAACACGATTTACGCCATGCGATTGAACGAGAAGAGCTAGAAATCTACTATCAGCCGATTGTCGATTTAGAAACAGGATTAGTCAGTAAAGCTGAAGCTTTATTGCGTTGGGAACATCCAACACGTGGAAAAGTACCGCCTTATGAATTTATCCCGCTGGCGGAAGAAACAGGGTTAATTGCGAAATTGGGCGAATGGGTGCTTTATACCGCAGCACAGCAAACCAGTATATGGCAAACGCGCACCAACTTACCGATAGGTGTGTCTGTCAACGTATCAACGCATCAACTCAAACGGGGTTTAAGTACGGCTACGATTGCCGATGTTTTGCAGACTACCCAGTTATCGCCTGAATTATTGAGTTTGGAAATCACTGAAAGCTTATTAATGGAAGATACGGTTGCAAATATTCAGTGGTTTCATAAAATCAAAGAGCTAGGCGTAAAATTGTCTATAGATGATTTTGGAACGGGTTATTCCTCACTGAGTTATTTAAAACGGTTTCCGCTGGATTTTTTAAAAATTGACCGTTCATTTATTCGTGATTCTATTGGCAAACAAGAGGATGCTTCGCTTGTAAAAGCCATTATTGCGATGGCAAACGGTTTAAAGCTTAAAGTGATTGCGGAAGGCGTAGAAACGCAAGAACAGTTGATTTTCTTGCATCAATTGCGTTGCCAATATGTACAAGGATTTTATTTTTTTAAGCCAATGTCAGTAAAGGATTTTGAAAGAAATATATTGGCAAAACACGGTGTGCCTTTATTAAAAAAAGGATTGTTAAGGGGTTAATTATCATCTTTTTTGAAAATGGTTGATGAGCCGTCAGAAATACTGTGCTAATTAAATTCTTAAGCCGCCATTATTTTTGTGACTGCATTTCAATCATCTGATTATTTGATGGCAAAGCTTAATTTATTTGCGCTTTATTATCATTTAGCATCAATGGCTTTTGCTTTTATAAGCAGGGTTTCAATGGCGTTAGCCATTTGTTGGTAGCCTTGCGCATTAGGATGTACGGTATCACTTTTTAAGGCGTTATCTGAGAGTACTTCACTGATAATATTACCTTCATAAGGAATGTTAAATTCTTTTGCCAACTCGCCGTAAAAGTCGGCAGCCGATAAGAAAATACCGGGCTGGGGGACACCCAGTAAAACTACATCTATCTGTTGGTCTTTTGCCATTTTTATCATCTGGCGCAGATTATCTTGTGCAATACGAGTACTCATGTTGCGAAGAAAATCATTCCCACCTAAGCATAAAATCAATAAATTGGGCTGGTATTCTTGTAATGCTTGCGGCAATCGTTCTAGTCCGCCTGCTGTTGTTTCTCCTGGTACGCCCGCATTAATCACTTGTCTTCTTATTTCTTCTGATAAAACAGATGGATAACTTTCTGTTTCACTATTTGCACCCGTTCCATAAGTTAGGCTATCGCCAAATGCGAGAATAACGGCATCTGTAGAAAGATGAGAAACAGGCGGAACGGTTTCGCTACAAGCACTTAATAGCAGAAATATAGCAAGCCATTGTATATTTTTATAAAAAAGCGTAATTAATTTATACATGGAACAACCATTGAATGAGAATTAGAGGATTAGGATGAGAGCTTGGTTCTATCATAGCAGAGAGCGGCTTGCCAACATTCTTCTAAATTATTTTCTACTAAGTGAATAAGATTGCCATCTAAGCGATTTTCTCTAGCAAACTCTTTCAGCATTCGCATAATTTGTGCGATTGGCATGGGGTCACGGTAAGGACGTTTTTGTGCGAGGGCTTGAAAAACATCAGCAACACCGATAATTCTGGCTTCTAAACGGAGTTCTTGGTCTTTCAGTTGAAAAGGATAACCGTGTCCGCCGGGGGTTTCATGATGAAAACCTGCCCATTCAGCAATGTCTTCTATACCTGAAATTTTTTTTAAAATTTGGTAAGTTTCAAAGCTATGACGACTAATAACGGTTCGCTCTTCGGCGGTTAATATGCCGGGTTTTTCTAAAATAGTATCGGGTACTTGTAATTTACCTAAATCGTGCAGTAATCCAGCAACTTCTAATTTTTCACAAGTTGCGAAACTAAGGTTGCATTTTTGGGCAAGTAAATGGGCTAAATTAGAGACACCAAGCGAATGTTCATGTGTGTAAGCACTTTTTGCATCGACAATATTGGCAAAAATACCCGCAATCTGTTTCAGTTCTTGAAAATCTATGATAATTGCGTCTTTAACCTCTTCTTTTTCACGTAGATAATGGCATAAATGGCGAGTTTCTAGGGTAATCCAAAAGGCTTCTTTAGCAGACACGCTTAAAAATAACTCGATTAATTCGGGTGAAAAGAGCGAGCCACCGTATTGTGTGATGGTTTTTTGAATAAATGCCCTTTTTGATAGAATATCTTTACCTTCTTGTGAAGCAGCCAGTGCATCAACTCTGTCCATGAGAAAAATAAGGTTACTCAGTTGGGCATTGTTTGCTGTAATATTAACATCCTGTAACATATCCCAATGCGTGTGGTGGTGACGAATAACAGGGGTGAGATGGGCAAAGGGTTCAACACTCAGCAACAATTCACTGCCTCGTCGGCAGTGTTCATCAACATTATTCCACTCCATTTCTTTAATGAGATGTTGTAACGAGTTACTGGATGATACGCCGCAATCATGCAGGAGTGCCGCATGAAATAGTATGTCTAACGTTTCTTGTTTTAAACCCAGTTGTTTACCACATTCAACGCTCATGTAGCCAACCCGTTTCCCATGCTCAACTTCATCAATGCCAACTAAATCTAAGGCATCCGCAAGTGCATAAATTACTTCTCTTAATTTTATTTTAATAGTCATTGGTTTCTCCAGCATCTATGGAGAGTATTACATAGTGTAATTTTAGGGTGTAGTGACGGGTTATTGTGGTTGCGGATGACTTAATTTATGTCATTAAATCAAAGTTATCTGATTTTAAAGCCTTATTTAAAACAAGAACTGCTTTTATGTTCACGCTTGCCTATTTTAAATATATAAATGTTGAAACGGATTAAGTATCACGTATTGCATCATAAATTGCGTTAAAATGCGCGCCTACAATTTATAAGTGCGTATATATTGGGTTATTTATTGATTTCGGTATTCTTTTGTTAATCGGCAGAGAAAATGAAATCGCGTAACATTCGGTTTCTGAAAAGCTTACCTTCCACTTTATTTTTAGTGCTATGACTATGCAACTGATTAAAATATTTTTACTGTTTCTATTGCTGGGTTTTTACACGGAAATGGTGACTGCGGAAAGTTTTTTAAAAACTTATCATCTTCCGCCCTTATCCCGTGTTCCATCCACTGATTCATTACAAAAACAGTTGAACAATTCAAAGGTATTGCAACGCGCTGAAGCAGTCTCTATTCCATTGACGATGATAGAAACACATACCATTTATGAGCAACGTTTACGCCAGTCTCTCACAGAAAATGTGCCGCAGTGGGCAGTGGATGTGCCTGTTATCGTTTTTTCTGATGCAGAAAGTAGTCGGCTGAATGCCGTTCTTGCTCAATTGCAAGGTAGTCATAAGATTATATTGACCGCACAAACTATCGTGATGGATGAGCCATTGCGATTGCCATCAGATACTTGGCTAGTTGGAAATCAAACCGTGTTTCTAGCTATGAATAATGATATTACCGATACAGTTATCATCAATGCGGCAAAAAATGTGCAATTGAGTAATATAAACATCAAAACACAGGGAACTGGTGTTAGAATTGTAAATTCACAACTAATTATTTTAAATAATCTATCTTTTACTGCACCTGCGCGCGGTGTTGTTATTCAAGACAGTGCAATGATTGAATTGGCACAATTAATAGTTACACATCCGCAACAAGGCGGAATTGTATTGCAAGGGGATACGCATCATGTTTGGCTACATAATAGTCAAATTTCTGACGGTCAAAATCCTGATAATAACGGTGCTGGGGTTTTACTGACTGATATGCAAGTGTTACCCACAACGATTAATTTCCCTACAAATGGGCTTGCACAAGCTATTTTCCCACTAATGCCCGCGCCACATGCGCTATTGATTGAAGAAAATCGTATTACAGGACACTTTGCACAAGGTATTTATAGCGATGGCGGTTATGGCAACCTCATTTTACGTAACTATATTGCTGATAATGATAAAGAAGGTCTATGTTTAGACTTTGGCAGTGTCAATAATGTTATTCAAGAAAATACTTTTATCCATAATGGTTTTCGGTCGCATCAAACTGACGAAAGTTTGAAACAAGATTTAGTTTTTAAGTTTGGTAAACTGGCAGATGGCTCTTCTGTTGCTAAATTACCAGCTATTTCTTTAGATAACGCCGCACAGAATTTGCTTATATGGAATACTGTACGTGATGGTGCGGGAGATGGTATAAAACTTGTCCGTTCTGGGTTACGTAACCTTATATTATTTAATACTTTAATGAATAATAATCAAGGTGAAAATAGTCGTTTCCATTTTTTTGGTATTTTATTGGGAAATGCGGGGTTAGAACCTGAATTAACACATAACACGCCAGATGAGCAGTCTTTAGATTTTTTGCCTGCAATTGAGAATATTGTTGCGGCTAATGTTATTTATAATAATCATTACTCAGGTATTTTATTAGACAAAGACAGTGCTTTTAATGACATATATGACAATATGGTGCGTCATTACCAAAATATGCCATTAGAAAGTGCGAGTTCTCGTTTTAATAGCATTGTGGGTAACAGTTGGCAAATCACCGAAGAAAAATCGGGGTGGTTTGATTGGTTTCACTAATTGATTTACTTAGTGATAGAGAATCAGGCAAAATGCCCTTTAAGTAATGTTGTTAATAAAATTCGGTCAATTTTAGAATACTTAGGTGATAACTATATTCAGGCAAGACCATCATCATCATGAAAGGGGATTCGTGGATATGAGGCAAGTATTTGGTAATTTTATAGAAAATCAAAGCAGTGAGGAGTATTTGATACTGGGTTTTTCACCCAGTTCAATACCTTTAAAACAACGTTGGCGGAACAATGGTTTATCTGCGGATTTTCTGGCGGACTATCTAACAACTTTTTTTCCAATTAGTGATGATGACCCAACGACATTTGACCGACAAACGGATATTCGTGGCGCAGTGGGTTATATTGCCAATGAGTTATTGGAAAATGCCATGAAATTCAATAATGATAGTACAAATCACCCAATTAGTATTAAATTACAACTGCATAGCGAGCGAATATTATTCTATGTAACTAATAGTATTCATCCAGAAACACAAACAGCCTTTCAACACCGTATTCAGGAAATGCTCAGTGCTGACCCGCAAGAATTGTATATTTACCGCTTAGAAAAAAACGCGGAAAGTGACACTGATGCATCAGGGCTAGGGCTACTGACCATGATGAATGATTATGGAGCAACGTTGGGATGGAAGTTTGAGACCGCCACAGAAAACCCGCGTGTCGTAACAGTTACCACAATGGCTGAATTAGCGGTTTGAATGACGTGTTTGAGGAGTTTATAGGTTCATGGATATTAAAACAGGTGATTATAGTGTTGAATATGACAGTGTTAATTCCACTGTTGTTTGTCAAGGGTCTTTCCGTTTAAGTGGAATGGAAGAGTATGCCCCTGTTGTACAATTACTAGATGCAGTTGCGGCACAAAATCCACCGAGTATTACGTTAAATCTTCGGCAGTTAGAATTTTTAAATAGCTCTGGTATTAACGTACTTTCTAAATTTATGATTAAAATGCGACAAAAACCAGATATTCAAGTTGTATTGCTCGGCTCTAAAAAGATTCCGTGGCAAGGTAAATCATTAAAAAATTTGCAACGCTTGATGCCTAGCCTCTTAATGGAGTGGGAATAAATACTTTATTTACTCCATGATTGCATCATCCATAATCAATGCTATTGATCAAATAACCTAACAGTACGAGTTGATAGAATGTCAACAACAGTGGAAGAGTGGACTAAAGAAGCCTTATTAGCAGAAGTACAGCGGCTACAAGATAGTATTGCCGACTTATTAATGCAAAAGGTGGATTTAGAAATTCTGCTTGAGACAACGACAGAACATGCTGATGCAATAGAAAACGAACTGCTTGCCGCCCGAGAAGTTGCCGAAGAAGCAACTCGAGCCAAGTCTGAGTTTCTTGCTAATATGAGTCATGAAATCCGCACGCCTTTAAATGCGGTGATAGGCATGTCTGCCATTCTGCAAGATACCGCTTTAAATGCAGAACAACTGGACTATCTCAATACCATTCGTACCAGTGGGGAAACGCTTTTAACGCTGATTAATGATATTTTAGACTTTTCTAAGATTGAAGCAGGACGCTTGGAATTAGAATGTCGTCCTTTAGATTTGCGGTTATGTGTAGAAAACGCGCTCGGGTTAGTCTCAAGCGTTGCGGTTACTAAAAATCTTAACCTTGTTTATCAAATTAGTGATGATGTCCCCGTTATTGTGGTTGGCGATGTGACACGTATTCGTCAAATCTTATTGAATATGCTTAGTAATTCTGTAAAGTTTACTGAAACAGGGGAAGTAAAAGTTATTGTTGATAAAGAGATTCCAGATTTTCCGCCTTATTTTCCAAATAATGAATTTCCCATAAAAACAACAGAAGAACACCTAACACCACCTGAAACAATTCATTTTGCTATTAAAGATACAGGCATTGGCATTCCTTCATCACGCTTGCATCGTTTGTTTCAACCCTTTACTCAAATTGACAGTTCCACAACCCGCAAACATGGCGGTACAGGATTGGGCTTAACCATTAGTAAAAGTTTAAGTTTATTGATGGGGGGGAATGTGTGGGTAGAAAGCGTAGAAAATAATGGCTCTACTTTTCATTTTACTATTCAAGTACAAACCAGCTTAGATAATCCTTATCCTTATTTATATACCACGCACCCCACGCTGATTAACAAACGATTGCTTGTTTGTAGCCAATATCCCAGTAATCGAGAAGTGTTAAGAAAGCAAGTGAAATACTGGGGGATGGAAACAGTTGAAATAGAAGAACTTTCAAAATTCCATGATTTATTGAGAAGTAATACAGAATGGCACGCGATTTTATTAGATGTACATCTGCCTAATGAAGAAGATATTTCTCGTCTTACAAAATTAAGTAGTATTTATCAACGTGCGACATGCCCCATTATTGTTTTAGCAACCGCTTATTTACCCAGTAGAGAGGGGCAGACTTATTCTACATTGACCAAACCATTAAAACCCGCTCGTTTATATTCTGTTTTGTTACAAGCACTTTTACCTAAAGTTGACATTGTAGCATCATCGGTTAATACCATTATTGAAATGCCACAGCCTACATCCACATCTATTAATGAGTTACGGATTTTATTGGCTGAAGATAATTTAACCAATCAGAAAGTCGCTAGTATCATGCTGAAAAAACTGGGTTACGATGTAGATATTGCCAATAATGGGATAGAAGTGCTGACTTTCTTAAAAAGACAACCTTATGATGTCGTTTTTATGGATGTGCAAATGCCAGAAATGGATGGTTTAACCGCAACCAAACACATTATGGGTACTTTCCCCCCAGAAGAACGCCCTTGGGTGATTGCAATGACGGCAAATGCTATGCAAGGTGACCGTGAAATGTGTTTGGCCGCAGGAATGAACGACTACATCAGCAAACCTATTCGCAGAGAAACCTTAGAAGCGGTTTTACAAAATATCCCAAGCAAAAAGTAATGCTCCGTTTATTAGAAACAGGCAAACGAGAATGAATGAGTCAACAGCAAAAAATGCTACTGCATTACGCATTTTATTAGTGGAAGATAACCCAACTAATCAAAAGGTAGCCTTGTTATTGTTGAAAAAATTGGGTTATGAAGCGGATGTTGTTAATAATGGTTTAGAAGCCCTAACGACATTGCGGCAGCATTTTTATAATATTGTTTTAATGGATATTCAAATGCCAGAAATGGATGGTTTGACGGCAACCCGCCAAATTCGCACAGAATTTTTACCGCCACAATCACCATGGATTATTGCTATGACCGCAAACGCTATGAAAGGCGATAGAGAAGCCTGTTTAGAAGCAGGGATGAATGATTATATTGCTAAACCTGTGCGCAAAGAATTGTTAATTCAAGCATTAGAGCTTGCAACAGCACGTTGTCATGATTTACATGCTTAATCTGTAATGGTGCGCCCACTCATCACCCAGCGACTGGCTAACATACTGTTAGAAATCCAAATAAGCATATCGTCAAAGTTTTGTGCAGAATTTTGAGTATCTTGCGTATAATTCGTGTTGCTACCCCCGATTAGATTCGTGTTGTCAGCCTTACCATTTTTTCCTGTTGAAAATAAAATGGCAACAATCACGTCACTGCTTGCAAGACTTGAATTATCTATTGTTTTAATAGTGAATCCGCTAGTGCCTTTCATTTGTTTATCTTTTATTTCAGCTTCATCAATCATAAACGTTTTATCTACACGATAACGTAACGTTTTACCCCACCCATCATAACGCCCCACACCCAATTCAACCCAAGGGATAAACCCTTCGCTATTACACAATGTACTATTGGCTTTTCCATCGGCTAATGCAGGACAAGGGAAACGTCCATTAATCACCGCATAACCTAATAAAGCCTCTTTTGCTTCTTCTAGGGATTTTTGGGTATTTTGAATATATTGCTGATTAATTCTTGTACTTAAGGGGATTAATAAACTGCCTGCTAACAGTGCGATAATAAATACAACCATTGCAAGTTCGAGAATGCTGAAGCCTCGTTCTTTATTTTGCACCATATTTTCCCGCCTGTGTAAGACGATAAATCATTGTTTCCTTTGAAATCCAGATAACAATATCATCAAATTCTGTGTTAAAACTATCTGCAATATAGTTTTCTTCATTATTGCCGTTATTTTTGCAGGTCATACTTGCTTCAGTGATACCATCAGCATCGTTGGTTTTTTCTAAATCACTTTCAGGTGTAGGATCGGGTCTGCCGTTTTTACCACATGAATAAATAATGGCTAATACGTTAGAATCCGTTGTGTTCGTTAGTTGTTCGTTATTTAATCGCCTAATCACTAAATCACTGGGCGAACTAAAATCAATACCGCTATTTTGTGCGTAACGATTACGGGTGCGAAAACGGATAGGATTATTCCATGCATCTTTTCCCTCAACACCCAGTTGTGCATAGGGAATATAACCCTCTATTTTTGTACAGGTTAAACCTGTTGAACTTCTATTCTCCATGCCGTTAAAATCGGTATCAGGACAAGGAAAATAGCCATTTATCAATACAAAACCGATTAAGGCTTCTTGAATGGTTTCTAACCGATTTTGTGTTTCACGGATACGTTGTTGTTGTATCTGTACCGTCAAGGGCATTAAAACACCTGATAATAAAAAAGATAATGCCACGATGAAAATAGCTAACTCCAACAGCGTAAATCCTCGTTGACACGGTGATGAATTTCTTAAGGAGAACATTTTTCAACAGTTAAATCTTCTTTTATACAAAAACTGACATCATTTGTTCCCTCTATGTAATTAGTCACATCTTTTTTTGTATCTATCGCGTCTAATAATGCGGTTGTACGTGTTTGTCCTGTTAAAGATTGACCTGCAAAAGTGATTTTCGCGGCATAAAGACTGTTAATACAATTTGTAGCATCACAGGGAGGAATAGGCAGCGTTGCGGTTGGTTTATAATTTTCGGCAACCATATAAAATATATGGTCTTTCCAATTTTGCCATAAAGTGATAAAAATAGTTTTTGCAGGGTCTTGGTTTAAAACCAAATTGCTGGGCTTTATCGCCGTATTATCACAACTATCCACCGTAGAAAGTGAAATTTGTTCTAATGGACAAGTTTTAATTAATTCCTGTATGCTGGTTGTATTGGGTAATCGTCCCTTTAATAATTCATTTTGAGCAAGATAGGCTGCATCATCAGCATATAAATTAGATAAATCAATAGGAGTAGCAAAGGGTAGGCGTTTATCATCAGGTGTAGCTGACATATTATTTCTGCCATAAATGGCGATACATTGCGTTACTATTTGTGTTAAACATTCCATTGTTTTACTAAAATCACGTCTTTTATGAATTAAATTAAATAATTCCTGTCGGGTAATATAGATAATCCTATCATTGCCTGCTTCATTAAATTTTTCTATTTTATTGGCTGTTTTTGCAAAGTTAGCCACATCCACGATGGATTCTATATATTTTGTAACCTCATAATTTCCACCACAAATAGCTGTACTAGCCACAGGTGTTCTTTGTTGTCCTGTCAATGCACGGTGTGGTGCAATAATGACGGCAACTGCACGGTCGGTCGCAATTGTTCCCGTTGTAGCATTTGGCGTTATGACTTCAAAAAAACCATTGCTATCTTCATTTAACATTGCCGTTCTAATACCCTCTTTTGCGTTTTTATAAGTACCAGACACGGCATACCAAAGACATTCCCCATCACCATCTCTTAGCGGAGAAATCCCTAACGTGCGCCAAGGAAACCTACCTATTTCTGAGCTATCTTTTTGTATGCCCGAATAATTACCACAGTCTGTTCCTTCACCACTAATTGCATTTGTATCAGGACAAGGCAAAAACCCAAACCGTCCTAATCCTTCGGGTTTATCTTTACTATCATAATAACTAAGTGCATACCCCAATAATGCTTCTTTTGCCTGTGCTAGGGCTTTAACCGTTTGTGCTTGTCGTGCAATTCGTACATCAACCGCATTAAATTTGGCGAGAAAAAAAGATGTTCCAATCACAATCATTAACAATAAGGTAAGCAATAACACAACACCAGTTTGGGTATGACGGGATTTATTCATAACACCTGCTATTTTTTGGCTTTTATGGAATGGCTATTTGAGGGGGGATTCGTGTTAGCTTGTATATTGTTCGTAGGCGGTGGTGTATTTGATGTATGGTTTTTAAGCGTAGCAGCCGCATCGCTTACAGATGCAGACGATTTATCTGTGAGCAAATAACGTTCTGTTGCCATGTTTTTCTGTGTATTTAATACTTGCCCAACTTTCAAGTTAAATATTTGTTTTTCATTATTTTCTTTTGGTAACGCAACCAATAAATCAGGCTGTTTTTGTGTTGTGGATAGTTGTGCAGTAAATCCTACCTGTGGCAAGACTTTTAGCGTCATACCATTCACCCATGTTGTGGTAATCACGCCATGCCGTTTAACAAAACCATTAAAAGTAATCTCAGGCGGGGGCAATTCGGTCTGCTCTTTATCATCAATAATCTTTTGTTGTAAAAAGGGTTCTGGATGTTCACGAACATGATTTAATGCCTGTCGTTCCTCAGCCGTAGTAAATAAACGCAATAGTTTTTCTGTGGCAAAAACAGGGGAAGTAAAAAAAATAGCCAAAATAGCTAATGAGAAATAACGCATCATAAATCCCCTTTTTCCCGTTCAATATACAGGGTGTACCAATACATAACACAAGTTGCGGTAAAATTTGCTTTTAAAGGGTAATCAATCTGTGGATTTGTAACCAGCCGATTTATTTGACAACCCGCTAAATTAAATAATCCTGTAGGAACATCTTGTTGTATCTGCTCTAATAAGTCTAGCAGATCAAGCTCATGGATTATGTTTATATTGAGGGTATAACGGGTTTTAAAGAGAAAAAAATCTTTTTTATCTTTTGGTGGTTTTAAAAAAAGAGGGGAATAAGGAACCGCTTCTGTATTTTTAATTGTTCCTTGAACATCTTGGATTTTACCGATTAAACCTTGAATATGTTCATTAAACTGGGAGTTTAATAACAATGATTGAATTTGAATCTCTTCACTATTGGCTTGTGCTTTTATCTCGTAAAATTTTGCAGTCGTGAGCTGATTAAAAAATTGATAATCTTCAGGTTGAAGCTGATTAAGGGTATTGGCTAGTGTGTCACGAGTTTCTTTTGTTACAGCAAGCCCATGCTTTTCCTTGTTAAGTTGTACTGTTACTGACTGTAAATACCAATAACAACTGAGTAACATGGCAACACTGATACATAAACCGATTCCAAATACAATCAAGGCAACATGTAATATTGACCAATCACGACGAGACGAAGCAGAAAAAGAGAAAGCCATATTATAAGTTGAATTGATTACGAATCATAAAATATAAAGCAAAAAATGCTTGCTTGCGTTTTTACATAATTTTACTGGTTATATTAGAAATCGCATATATTTTCAACGGCTCAGGTTTAGCGATGGCGAACCCTTGAAGATAGTCGACACTGGTCGCGCTAATCAGTTGTAATAAAACATCATTTTCTACATAAGGGGCGATAGTTTTAATCCCCATTGTTTGGGCAATTTGGGCAATGGCTTTAATAATATGCCGTGCCAACATATCAGACTCCATATTTTTGATTAATCTGCCATCTAATTTTAGATATTGTACAGGGAGTTGTCGCTTTAAATAGTCAAATGAGGCAATACCACTGCCAAAACGGTCTAGGGCAAAACTAAATCCCATTTCATGCAAGGTTTGAATAAAATAGCTGGATTTATCCAGTGTTGTCAAAATCTCCATTTCATTCAATTCGAAACAGATGGTTGCAGGTGCAACAGTTAAATGGGTTAATTGTTCCTGCATAAAATGTATAAAACTATTGTCATTCAATGTCATAATCGACAAGTTAATGCCTATATATTCATCATCTACTCTATCTAAAGGACGTTCTGCTAAATGGGCAAAAACTTGGCTAATCACCCAACGGTCAACATGTCCCATAAAACTATAGCGTTCTGCAACGGGTAAAAATTGTTGGGGTAATATCAATTCATTCTTGTCTGTGCGTAACCGTACTAATATTTCATAGCAAGAGCCGTTACTGATGGAATGGTCAATCGGTGTAATTTGTTGGCTATATAGTTGTAATTGATTTTCAGCAATCGCCCGTCGTACCTGATTTGACCATTGTGTTTCATGTTGGCGTAAGCTGCGCAATTTTTGGTCACTGCCAATATGTACATACACACGGTTTGAGCCTTCTTCTTTTGCCGCGTAGCAAGCAAGTTCTGCGCGCTCAATCAATGCAGTAGGATTTTTTTCCGTTTGCGCATTAATAGTAATCGCGCCAATGCTGGCCGTAAGACTTAATGGCTTATCATCTAAAATAAAACGACATTCACGAATTTCTTTTAAAAACGAATCGGCAACATTTTCAGCCCATTCAATCGGACAATTTTTCAATAAGATAGCAAATTGGTCACGGGTTATCCGTGCAAAAATATCACCGTTGCGAATTCGTTTTTGTAATGCCGTTGCAAATTGTTGCAGTAATATATCAGCCGCAGGTTGCCCATATATTTCAATTAATTGTGTGAACTGATCTATATCTAAGTATAAGAAAGTATGTGAAGTGCTTTCAGTTTTTGCTTGTGTAACAAGCGCACTCAAGCGATATTCAAATTCTTGACGGTTAAAAAGTCCTGTTAGGGCGTGTCATCAAATAGTAAAAAATGTTATATTATAATCATATACCCAGATATCGCCAAGGATAAAACAATGAGTCGTCGCTATGCCTTAACCGATGAACAATGGTCAAAACTAGAACCGCTACTCCCTGGGCGTAAAGGACATGTCGGGATGACGGCTAAAGATAACCGCTTGTTTATTGATGCTGTTCTATTCCGTTATCGCAGTGGCATTCCTTGGCGCGACCTCCCCGAACGCTTTGGTGATTTCCGTGTCGTCCATACCCGCTTCAGTCGTTGGTCTAAGAAAGGTGTCTGGGAACGTGTTTTCAAGATACTAAGTGCCGATGCCGATAATGAATATGCCATGATAGACAGCACAATAGTTAGAGCGCATCAACATAGTAGTGGTGGTGGCGCAGATGAAGCCATTGGACGTAGCGCAGGGGGTTTAAGTACCAAGATTAACTCCGTTGTTGACGCACTGGGCAATCCGACCCTTTTTTTTTGACTGCGGGACAGGCAAGCGACCTTGAGGGGGCTGATGCTCTTATTCCTCAGATAAAGGCAAACGCTTTATTGGCTGATAAGGCTTATGATGCAGATGAACGGGTTAGAGATGTTTTAAAACAGCAAGGCATAGAACCTGTGATTCCGTTCAGGAAAAATCGTTTAAATCCACCTTATTATGATAAAGTCCTTTATAAGGCACGTTATTTAATCGAGCATTTCTTTGGTAAATTAAAGCAATACCGCGCTATAGCTACACGATATGATAAACGCGCTAGGAATTTCTTAAGTGGGGTTTATTTGGCTTCTACCTTGATTCTTTTAGCTTGAACCTTTAACCCTTCTTATTTGATGACAGGCTCTAAGGTATCTTGATTACTTTGTACAGAAGACAATTCGCGTAAATGTCGCTCTTTAGAAACATCATGAAAAACAATGACAACACCTTCAACATGTCGTCCATATTGATCACGAATAGGGGAAACGGAATTTTCAATAATAATTTCTTCATTGAGCCGATTCGTTAAAAAACTCCGATGGGGGGGGGTATGCACACCGCGTAAACAGCGTTCTACAGGATTTTCTTGTTTTCCACCCAACTCGTCTAAGGCACGTACTTGAAATACTTCTGAAATATGCCGATTAATAATTTGTTTATGCGCCCAGCTTAACAGCTCTTCAGCTTGCGGATTAATAAATGTTACGCGTGCATGTTGGTCAGTTGTGATAACCGCATCCCCAATAGAATGTAGGGTTGTAATAGCCCAATCACGTTCTCGTTGTGCATTTTCAATGGCTAATCGTCGCTCACTAAATGCAACAGCCACAATAAATCCTGTAAATGCTGTGATTCCAATAAAGCTGATTTCTGAGAATAAATACACCATGTCGCGGTATCCAGGGGCTTTTTCTAACTCTAAGCTACCCACAAGTAACATAGATGCGACAAGTGATGCGGCAAGGGTTGCACCGTGTTGTTCAAAACGGGTTGCCGCCCAAATCACAAAGGGCAAAATCATGTATAAAAATAATTGACGTTGTTGTGCTTGTTCAACATCTAAACTTAACACACAGACGCTAACGAGAATGCTTAAAAGTAAAAGGGCTTCAAAACAACGTTGGGGAGTTAAATAACTAGATAAATTATCAGGTAATTGTCGCCATACCAGCAGCGTTGCTGTCATAACAAACATTCCAATACCATCGTTTAGAACGGTTGTTATGACGATTTGGTCACGATAACTTAAAAATTGGGAGGGGTTTTGAAATAACCCACCAATAAAGGGAAATTCTTGAATATAAAAGGCAATTGCATAAATAGCAGAGCCAATCAGCGGCGCGATAAAAAAAGTAACTGTGCCGAAACTGAACACATCACGGACACGATTAAACTTATCATGAAAATCAAAATATTTCAGTAGCCAAACACTTAAAACGGCTTGGATTGTTGCACCAATTGCTTGAAAAAAGAGGATAGAAAAAATCGACAGTTCGTATGCACGCAATCCATCAAATTTGGTTAGAAATAACCCTAAAATAATGCCAGGCCACAAACGAATTCCAAACAACCACAATGCTGCTAATGCAATACCTGCGGGTAAAAAGACAGGCATTACTCCTTTTAATATGCCAAGAAAAAAGCCTACATGTGCCGCTGCAAAATAAACCGCTGCGAGTAAAATAATTTGGAACAAGTAAGCAAGCCCACTATTCCATTTTTCATGTAAGGCAGTTGAGGAGTATTTATGCATCTTTTTAATTTTATTAAGTTAAATTAAGCGTATCGTCTGCACTTAAGCATAAAGCGATAGCTGTTAATAAGCAAGAAGCTAAGTATATTACTCGCATCTCCACCCGTTTTGATATGTTGTCACTATATTACGTTCAGATGTGTAGATTGATACAGTTCCGAATTTGTCCAAGAATAGCGCAATTTTTATACCAAAATGCACCACTTTTGAGCTTTTTTGGGTGATTGTTGCCCATCAACCCATTACATATTTTTCCTTAAAACGGTACACTGCTCATTAGTTTTTATGCCCATTACTAGCAAATAAAATACAACTAACCAGAGTCAATAATCATGAAAATTAAAGTAGATGTTGAAGCGACCCCTCAAGAATTAAGAAGTTTTTTTGGCTTGCCTGATCTTGAACCTTTGCAAAATGAAATGTTGGAAATTATTCGTAAAAATATGTCTGCAGGAATGGATGGTTTTGACCCCGCAACGTTAATGAAACCTTTTTTACCAGAACATTTACAATCATTAAGTACGCTACAAAAAACCTTTTGGCAAGCTATGATGGGTGTGTCTTCCAGTCATGATAAAAAAGACTAGATTAAGCAAGTGTTTAGCCATTATTTTCTATAGTCTGTAAACTGTATGCGTATTAAACCCTCCCAGCTTACCAATCATTTGCAAAAACAAGGTCTTTCTGCCGTTTATTTAATTACAGGGGATGAACCCTTGCAGTTAATGGAATGTAGCGATTTATTGCGTCAATTTGCCCGCCAGCAAGGATTTAGTGAACGGGTTGTGATGGTTGTAGATACAGGGTTTGATTGGAAAAATCTTGAACAAGAAGCCAGCAGTTTATCTTTATTTGCAACACGGCGATTGTTAGAAGTGCAAATGGGCAGTAAAACGCCAAATGATGCAGGCACAAAAGCCTTAAGCAGCTATTTAGCTAATCTTCCACCAGATACCGTTTTACTGATGACCGCGGACAAATTGGATAGTCAAAAGCAAAAAACGAAGTGGTTTACAGCCGTTGAGGAAAAAAGCGTTATTGTGCAAGTTTTCCCCTTAGAATTAGCAGAGTTACCCGCTTGGATAAATCAACGCTTAAGTGCTTGTGGATTGCAAGCAACAAGTGATGCCATTCAAATGATTGCGGAACGTTCAGAAGGACATTTATTAGCTTGTGCGCAAGAAATCGAAAAATTAAAGCTATTACATGGACAAGGGCAGATTATTGATGTTGAACAAGTAATGGATGCCGTTGCTGACAGTGCGCGGTTTGAAATCTTTGACTGGGTCGATACGGTACTGAATGGGGAAACAGCCCGTTGTGTGCGACAGTTACAAGGGTTGAAAGCAGAAGGTTATGACCCTGTGTTGATTTTATGGGCGTTGAATAAAGATATTCGTCTTTTATGTCAAGTTAGTTACGCGCTACAAAGTGGACAACGGGCAGACCAAGTTTTTCGCACCTTTCGTGTTTGGCAACAACGACAAGCAATAATACAAAAAGCAACAAAACGCTATTCAGTAAAGAAATGGCAACGTTTTTTGCAACAGAGTGTCATGATAGACCGTATGATTAAAGGGGCAGCCGTGGGTAATGTGTGGGATGAATTATTGCGTTTAAGCGTGCAAATATCAGGTGTTACGTTATAAAAAAGTTATCTGAAGCAGAATTTCCAGAATAAACGCAAGAGCAGAATGGATACCATCACTTTAAGCGGTGGTATCCGTCTTCTTGTTGTTCTGCGGGTTCTAATTTAACCTGAGTTCGGGATAAGAAATAGGGAAAAATTAATAAATTTAATTGGTTTATCTCGTTCCCACGCCAGAGCGTGGGAACGAGAATTTCTTATCCCGAACTCAGGTTAATTTAGGCAATCTTTTACATCATAGATTAGTTTTATAGGGTTGTTTGAGGAAATTGTATGAGCTTACAAGCGGATATGTTACGCATTGGTGAACAAGCACGCGATGCTTCAGTTTTTTTGGCAAAAGCCAGCACTGCGATGAAAAATCAAGCGTTAGCGATGATTGCAGAACAAATAGAAAAACGGCAAGACCAATTGCTTTCTGCTAATGAAAAAGACGTAGCGAATGGGCAAGAAAAAGGGTTAGACAGTGCATTATTAGAACGTTTAACCATTAATCCCGCTCGTATTGCGTCCATGATTGAAGGCGTACAACAAATCATTGCCCTGCCTGACCCCATTGGGGAAATCAGCAATATGCACTATCGTCCTACGGGCATACAAGTTGGCAAAATGCGTGTGCCATTGGGAGTCGTTGGGATGATTTATGAATCCCGTCCCAATGTGACGCTTGATGCTGCTTCTCTTTGTTTAAAATCGGGCAATGCAACCATTTTACGCGGTGGTTCTGAGGCGGCGCATTCTAATCAGGCTATTGCACAGTGTATTCATGCGGGGTTGGTCGTGGCGAATTTACCCCGCACGGCTGTGCAAGTCATAGAAACAACAGATCGTGCAGCCGTTGGCGAGTTGATTAAAATGACGCAATATGTGGATGTGATTATTCCACGTGGCGGAAAAAGCCTTATTGAACGGATTAGTCAAGAAGCCCGTGTGCCTGTTATCAAACATTTAGATGGTATTTGCCATGTGTATATTGATGATGAAGCGGATATAGATAAAGCTGTTGCTATTGCATATAACGCAAAAACGCATCGTTATGGAACTTGTAACACGATGGAAACCTTGCTGGTTGCAGAACGGATTGCACAACGGGTTTTGCCATTATTGGCAGAAAAATATTTGGCATCAGGTGTCGAATTGCGCGGTTGCCCTGCGACACAAGCCTTAATAACGGGTATCACTCCCGCAACGGAAGAAGATTGGCATACGGAATATCTCGCGCCTATTTTATCAATCCGTATTGTGCCTAATATTGATAGCGCGCTGGCGCATATTCGCCAATATAGTTCGCAACATACCGATGCCATCGTGACGGAAAACTGGACAAAAGCACAGCGTTTTCTCCGTGAGGTTGATTCTAGTTCCGTGATAATTAACGCATCTACCCGTTTTGCGGATGGCTTTGAATATGGATTAGGTGCAGAAATTGGTATCAGCACAGATAAATTTCATGCACGTGGTCCTGTTGGACTAGAGGGCTTAACCTCACAAAAATATATTGTTTTCGGCGATGGGCATATTCGTCTATAACAGATTAATGAGTTGATTTGTATGACAGCACGACCAGTTGGCATGTTAGGGGGAACATTTAACCCTATTCATCATGGACATTTGCGTTTAGCGTTAGAATTGTATGAACGATTGTCTTTTGCGCAAGTACATCTAGTACCTGCGGCGAATCCACCGCACCGAGAAAAACCAACGGTTGGTGCTGAATTACGTTTTGCGATGGTACAAGCAGCCGTTGCGGGTGTTAGCGGGTTAATTGCGGATGATAGAGAGTTAAAACGACAAGGCTTCTCTTATACAGTAGATACATTACGTAGCTTACGTAATGAATATCCGAATAATCCTTTGTGTTTGATTCTTGGGATGGATGCGTTTATTGGATTGCCGACTTGGCAGGCATGGGAATCAATAATTGAATTGGCTCACTTGGTTGTCGTGCGCCGTCCCGGTACGTTATTGCCCATGTCACACCGTATGCACGATTTTCTTGTAACCCATCAGGTTAATAATACGGTAGATATTCATACGCGTTTGGCGGGTAAAATTTTGGTAGAAGAAATTCCTGCATTAACCATTTCGGCAACACAAATACGCACCTTAGTTGCTCAAGGACGTGACCCTAGTTATTTAATCCCCTTACCAGTGTTAGAAATTATTCAGCAATATCAACTTTATCGTTAAGTAACTTACATTCAGTAGCGCATTATTTAACGGTTCACTAATGCGTTTCACCGTGTTGGAATTTGCTCGTTACCAAGCTCTGCTTGGTAATGCCTGCCTTGCAAGCTCCGCTTGGCGAATAGGCATTACCAAGTGAAACTTGGTAACGAGCAATACTTTTTTACGGAAATCTGTTGAATAGGTCATTTCTTATCCTCTTTTTAAAATATGGTTACTATATTTAACGGCTCACCGATGCGTTTCACCGTGTTAGCATCATCTGGACAATAAAAAACCTCGCCATTTGCATGACGAGGTTTTTTACTAGAACACGAACTAAATTACTCGTAACTAGCGACACCATCGGGTTTTAACGTCAACTTACTGTATTTACATAAATCAAAGTTGTACCACATAATTTGATTGCCAGCAGTATCTTTAATGGCTAAATCCCACATGCAACGATCATCATCGTGATCAAATAAAATTTCCACCGTTGCACCGTTATCCAATGTATCTTGTCCTAAAATATCATGCCCCCAATCTTTGGTTTCGCTGGCAGCAAGATACAATTCGTCAATAACCACACCTGAATCATTCGTGATTGTGTATTGTACGGCAAAGGCAAGTTGTGCAGATAATGCAAGCGGTAATAAACAAACAAGTGCAGCTAATTTTTTGATATTCATGTTAATTACTCAAAAAAGAAACGTAATAACTTAAGGGGGCGTTATTACTAAGCCTGTGCTAGAGAATCCTGCTCTTACACTGGTTCTAATAATAGAGTAATGATGATTTTTAAGATATGCGTGCAACACAGTATTGCTTTTTTATTTTTTAAAATAGCTGATGAACACGGGCTAGTGGAGTAGGTAAGTAAAAAGTACCTGTTAGATGGTAAACACTAACAGGTACTTTTATAGTGAAAAGGGATTATTTTAGGTTAATTACATATTATTCCCACTTTAAATCACTGCCAACTCTATAATCGCGTACCCGCCCCTCAAAAAAATTGACTTCCTGTTTCATTTCATACTCAGACAACCACGCCATAGGATGTTCTTTAATATCAAAGAGCAATTCTAATCCCAGTGCTTGGCAAATATTGTTTGCCATTAGGCGGGCGTAGTCGGTATAGGACTTTAAGGATAATCCGGGAATACCGCCATTTGGCATGGTTGCTTTGCCAAAGTTCGTTTCTAATATCACCGCTTCATTGATAATAGCACGGGCGCGCTCACGCATAGACTTATCCCATAATGCTGGGTTTTCTTTGATGATTTGTCGGATTAACCAGCGTCCGTTAATGGCATGTAGGTTTTCATCACGCCAAATATATTGGTATTGTTGCGCGGTGTTTCTGAGTTTACCTTGACGGGCTAAGGCGAATACTTGTGAGAAGCCTAACGGGAAAAATAAGTATTCAAAAATGTAGTAACTGATTAAATCTTCTAATAATGCGCGGTTCGCTTCAGGTGAACCAAAGGGTGCGCCACAACTAACCACGTTATTCGTAAAGGTTAAATTCCAATTCAACTTAGCTGTTAATTCAGGTACTTGTTGGTATAAATTGAATATTTGCCCTTGTCCTTCTACATCTAAACCGAATGACTCTAATATAAAGAAATAGGATTCAATGTGATTCGCTTCTTCTGCCATCTGCCAACGCAAGTATTGCCGCATTTCATTCGCTGTAATTTGCGCAAGAATCGCATTGTCTAAATTATCGGGTACTAGATTATCTGAGGCGGTCAAATAGGAGATGTTGCACTTGAACATCCACGTTTCTTCTTCCGTCAATTTTCCCGTATTCCATTGCATTTTATCGTCACCCATTGCAATGTCGTTAGGTGTCCAAAAATTATTACGGGCATTTAGAAAGTGCTGTCTGATATTGGGGTATTTTAACGGTACGGGTTGACGCACGTCATAACCTTGACCGCCTATGATTTTCACGCTGTCCGCATCAGGGCGGCGCGCTCCTATACTCACGGGTGCAAGGCTTGCAGACATAGGGAAAATAACCCGATGTTTTTCGGTAGTGGGTGTTATTTCTTCAATGGCAGATTCTTTGCCCATAGATTTACTCGCCGTCATCACGGGTTTAGTCGCTTTGTAATCCGCCGTCTGGCGGGATTCTGCTATGCCAGAAAAGCTATTATTTTTGTAGGCCGTTTTGCTGTGAGCAACACTTAATTTGCGTAACAGTGGGGATTCGTCACCGTTGCTGGGTTCGTCAAAATCTAACATTTGCTTAAAATTCTCCTGCTGAATGGTTTACACAATAGCGACATAGCAGAGGTTATGCCAATGCCTTTAATCCACTTTATATGTATAAATTATCAGTATTATAACGGTTTGATACATTTCTAAAACTTGTTTTTTTCAATGGTGGGGATACCTAGATAAACAGGCGAATTGTCACGATTCTGTCATTTTAGCGGTTCTGTAGAAGGGCTAAATTAGAGGGGAAATGAGACATGCTAAAAAAGCAATTAGGTTTGATAAATACAATGTTTACTAAATTGATAGATGGGCATTGCGCGGATAGCACCGCTTAAACTGGTGCTATCCATTGTCTTTCTTTATTTTTTGCACGCAGTTTATTGGCGGAAGGGATGGGGGAATTTGCCAAAAATAGTCATTTTATTTATGGAATGGGAACAGATTCAATAAGATGTTCAATTAACCCTTGCATCCCTTGTTCTTCCGATCCACTCATTAGGCGATGCCCAATAACGCCCCCTAAAACCGCTTGTACATCATCGGGTAATACATGATCACGCCCATGCATTAATGCCCATGCTTGCGCACTATGAACAAGGGTAAGTCCCGCACGGGGTGATAGTCCTAAACGATAACGGGCAGATTGGCGAGTGAATTCTAAAATAGCTTGTATGTAATCAATCAGTGCGTCAGAAATGTGTACCTGTGGCACGGCTTTTTGAAGGTCTAAAATATCTTGTATATCCAGTGCTGCGGGTAAATCGTCAATCATCTCACGGCGGTCACGCCCTTTTAATAATGCCCGTTCAGCCTCTTTATCAGGATAACCTAATTCTAAACGCATCATAAAACGGTCAAGCTGTGATTCAGGGAGGGGAAATGTACCGATTTGATGTAAGGGATTTTGAGTAGCGAGTACAAAAAAGGGAATCGGCAACGGATGTGTTTCCCCTTCTACGGTAACTTGTTGTTCTTCCATTGCTTCAAGTAAAGCACTTTGTGTTTTAGGGGTAGCACGGTTGACTTCATCTGCTAATAACATCTGGGTAAAAACAGGGCCAATATGAAATTGAAATTGTTCTGATTCTTTGTTGTAAATGGATACGCCAATAATATCGGCTGGTAATAAATCACTTGTAAATTGAATGCGTTGAAAATTTAATCCTAAACTTTTCGCCAAGACATGTGCCAGTGTGGTTTTACCAACACCCGGCACATCTTCTAATAAGACATGTCCTTTAGCCATTAAACAGGTTAGTACTAAGCGAATTTGTTGTTCTTTTCCTAAAATAATTTGGTTAATTTGTTGAATAACTTTGTCTAATAAAGATTGATAGTGTGCAACGGGTAAAGCAGTTTTCGGTGAGTTTGAAGTCATACAAGAAGCTCGTAGCAGTAATATGTGAAAAAACACGTTTTATGCAAAGATTTTTAAAGCATCATATAGAGTAAATAGGAATGAGAGGGGAAAATTAAAACACTTGTGTTGCGTTTTAGCCGATTATTTTTTGGGTTGTCTATACCGAACCCGTGTGGAATTTTCTAAAGCATTATCGTTTTAACTGGCACAAAATTTGTCTTCCCTTAGTTCATCAATAATACCGGTGAAAAATAGAAAGTCTTTTAGGAAGGTCAGCCCAGTTATCGCTATTTTTGAATTGATAACGCATGGCATCAAAGCAATATGACAATTGCTCACGCTGCATCGTTCAGACTATTTGAATAAGGACTCATTTTCTCTAATGCTGTTACTGTACCATTCATCTTTTATTTTTTACAAAATAATGACTTTGGTTATATTTCATTGCGTAACCTATACGGATACATTATTAAATGTCAATAATAAGGCTGCTCAACTAATGCGCCAAACAAATGGTTGCAATTTTTTATGTTCTATATCCAGTTATGAATAGAATTTAGAGAAAGAGTATTCCATCATTGTTTAGCACCACTAATAAAATATTGTTATTCTGCATAAAAATAGAATACCGTAATAAAACCACTTACTTTCCTATCCCCTGCTTTTAAAGAGGATGCTCTTAGTGTTACATAAGCATTATTTTTCTATCCTGCTATTGTGTTTGAGCTATACAAATATGCTTTACGCGGGTGACCTCAGTCTAAGTGAATCACAGCTAAAAGCCATGTACCTCTTCCGTTACAGTAGCTTTATAGAGTGGACAACTGAGGCACTGACGACAAACACCTTTAAAATCTGTGTTTTTGGTGAAAATCCATTTGGAAAATCGCTAGACTTAGCGGTTGCCAATGAAACAGTCAACGGATTACCCATTGAAGCCTTATATATCAATCAACAAAAAAATATACTCGGTTGTCATATTCTTTTTATTGCTAAATCAGAATCAGCCGAACTGGACAGTATTTTAACCCTTATTCAACATTCCCCCATTCTTACCGTTAGTGATATTAAAGATTTTATTCATTTAGGTGGTATGATTGAATTTTATATCCGCGATAACAAGGTCCGTTTTTTTATTAACCCCGACCTCTCAAAAGGGGTCGGTTTACGTATTGACGCAAATCTTTTACGCGTTGGGGATATAGTGACACCATAAGAAAAAACTAAATAATTCCCCTGTTTACAAATGCAATTGTAAAGATAAACCTATACTGAATACAGGGTTTTAGCGTATTTATCTGAAAATTTGGAGCGGGTCTTGAACTCTCGCTATAATTACGCGATAATGCGCGTTCAATATCGTTTTTGGAAAGGTGGCAGAGCGGTTGAATGCGACGGTCTTGAAAACCGTTGAAGGACTTAAAGCCTTCCGTGGGTTCGAATCCCACCCTTTCCGCCATTTGTTTCATCATTAAATCTCCTCACTTAGCACTTTTATCTATACCCCTCCTTTTTTAATACTTGGCTAATAACAACCTATCCCTTATACTTTTGACACAGTTTGTTTACGTCATTTGTTTCTTTACAGCCACATTTTGTGAATTCATCCGCAAAAAACGCTGAAAAAAGCATCATACTTAAAACTGTAGCAGATAAATCAATGTATTATAAGTCAGCAAAAGACTGGCATATATTCTGCTAATAATGACACACGGGAATAATGCTTATTTCCGAAAACGTTAATTTTGTAAACCCTACTGGAGGAATTTACTATGTGGACAAAACCTGCTTATACCGAAATGCGTTTTGGCTTTGAAGTAACCATGTATATTGCCAACCGTTAATAATCGTCTGTAACCGTGTATATCACCTGATATGCACGGATTCCCCGCTAGAAACACCCTTCTTTTTGCTGCAAGCAGCTCTCACAACATAGCAAACTCAACTTATGCGCATACACATTCTAGGCTCTGCTGCGGGTGGTGGTTTTCCACAATGGAATTGTAACTATAAGAATTCTAAAGGTGTACGAGAAGGAACACTACACGCAAAACCACGTACTCAATCCTCTATTGCGGTGAGTACCGATAATGAACACTGGGTATTATTCAATACCTCGCCTGATATTCGCGCACAACTCCTAAGCTTTCCTGACATTCAGCCAGCAAGAACATTAAGAGATACAGGGATTAGCGCGATTATTTTTGTTGACAGCCAAATAGACCACACAACGGGTTTATTAATGTTGCGCGAGGGAATGCCGTTAAACGTTTATTGTACCGATATGGTTTATCAGGATTTAACGACAGGATTTCCTATTTTTAATATGCTAACGCATTGGAATGGCGGCGTTAATCGCCATACTGTTCCGATTGATGAACAATCCTTTACTATTCCTGAGATTAACCATTTACGCTTTACCGCGATTGCCTTATCCAGTAAAGCTCCGCCTTACTCACCCCACCGTGACCAACCACATCTTGGTGATAATATTGGGGTTTATATTGAAGACTTGCAAACCCAGAAAAGCGTGTTTTATGCACCGGGACTGGGTGCGATTGAGGCGCATGTACTGCCTTATTTGCAAAAAACAGATTGTGTCTTGGTTGATGGAACATTTTGGCACGAAGACGAATTAATCCATACAGGGGTTGCTACAAAACGCGCGCGGGAAATTGGACATTTACCCCAATCGGGTGAAGATGGCATGATAGCCTTTTTAGATACCCTATCAAAACCCCGTAAGATTTTAATTCACATCAATAATACCAATCCAATTTTAATCGAAGACTCAGCAGAACGGGCGGAACTAACCGCACATCATATTGAAGTTGCTGAAGATGGGATGGATATTATTTTATAAGGCTAAGGCAAACTAACGGATACCACTGCTAATAAGGGGTGTTATCCGTACTGCTTTTATAATTGGTTTAACCCTATTATTCAGAAGACATTTTACGTCTAACTTGTTGATAAGCTTTAAAGGGTTGACGTTGATACTCACCCGACAATACATAATCGGCTAGCCATAAAAACGTTTGTGCATCTTCTGTTATGCCCATAAATCGATATAACGGCTCACCCTCTACGCTATAAAAAATGATAACAGGTGTACTGCGAACTCGATTTGTTGTTTGGCTAAACACCTTACTGCTGACAAGATTACCTTGAAAATCGGTTAGTTCTATATCGCCCAAAATATCAATCGGGAAAATTAAAAAGTGTTTTTTATAAAAAGCCTGTACGGTGGCTTGAGTAAAAATCGTTTCACGCATTCGCTTACAAAAAGGACAGCCATCCATCTCAAAAAACAGCATAATCCCTTGCTTTCCCTGTTTTTTAGCTGTTTCTAACTCTGCTTGCAAATCGCCAAAAGTCACATCAAAAAAGGCTTGGCTATCTACTTTTTTTGGTGGATTGCTCGCATAGCGGGCTTGTTTATAATCGGTGAAAGAATACTGTTGATACGCTTCCGTACTGATATATTCCCCTAACCAAAGAAATTCCTCAGGTTGTTGACTGATACCTTGAAAAGTATAAAGTAAATCCCCTTGTGGATTAAAAAATAGCGCAAGGGGTAACGGTTTATTTTCTATATTTAATTGTTTAGTAAGGATTTGTTGAGTGCTGGATTTTCCTGAAAAGTCAATTATTGCTGTTTGACTATCCGCATTCAGTAATACGCTCACGAAATGTTGCTGATAAAAATCAGTAACAGTTTTTTCTGGAAAAACAATAGCCTGCATATAGTTACACAGCGGACAATGGGCAGCAGATTCAATAAAGAGAAATACCCCTTTTTTCTGAGTGGTTTGTACCGTTTTTAAGGCATTTACCAATGAAGGCTCATCCTGAAAAAACAGGGATTCAGCCATACTTGCTGCACTACATAACCATAAAAACACACTCAGAAAAATGATTTTCACAATATGTTCCTTATTAAAATTTCGCCTGTTGTTTTTTTACCGCAACTAACTCTTCCGACGCACTAACGGCTTGCCCTAACGTGGTTATTCCACGCGCGATAAGTAAGTCTAACAGGCGCAAAAAAACTTCAGCGGTTGCCAACGCATCACCAATGGCAGTGTGCCGCCCGCTAATATCCACACCTAAGCGTTCCGCAATACTGTCTAAGTAATGATTTTCTGTATGTGGATGGAGATAGCCCGAAATTAATAAAGTATCCAACACGGGATTAGTAAACCGAATGCCTGTCGAGCTTTCTTTCATACTCAAAAATTTCATATCAAACGCGACATTATGTCCGACCAAAACGGCATCACCCGCAAACGTTTTAAACTTAGGTAACACACTTTGAATTGTGGGTTTATCTTTAACCATTTCATCGGTGATACCATGAAAACGAATGGAGGCTTTAGGAATGGATTTATTGGGATTGACTAGATATTGAAAGGCTTCTCCGCTCAAAATCCGTCCGTTAACCACACGCACGCCTGCAATTGAAATAATTTCGTCCCCTTCAGAAGGTCTTAAACCGGTTGTTTCTGTATCAAAAACAACAAATTCTAATGAAGATAATGGACGGTCTGCCATATCGCCCAGTAAATTTTCAGGCAATTGAAAGTCATAAAACTCAGGGCGAGGCGCAAGGGTTTCTCGCGGTTGTTCCCATTGACGACGAGAAGCTGGTAATGGCAACCGTAACAGTGCGGCTTGTTGAAGACGATGCGGTTGACTCCACAAATCGCTATCATGAATATTAAGAATTTCGCGTACCGTTTTCGCACCCATTGCATTCGGAAGGGTTTCTCGCGTCCATACATCCAATACGGTGTCAGAAACGGGTTGTCCTTGCCAAATAATATCCAGATACACGCGTCGATTACCCATTAGCGGTTCTATCGTGATTTCTTTAACATCCAGATAATCAACAATTTTATTCACTAAGTGTGTGAGTAATAGAATTAAGGCATAACCATCTACATGTAACCATAGTGGTGTGCCAATCGGTGTTAAGATAATCCGTTTACTTTTATCTAATTTATTGATAATACAGTTTATTATATCGTCAGAATAGACATCGGCCATAGACCATTGATTACTGGCAAGTACTTGAGATTCTTTAGCGATATTTTCTAAATAATGGCTAAGTCGAGTACTTTCTTGAACAATGATATTGTAAAACGCATGGCGGGTGATTTGCTCCATGTTGGTATGGTTCGTTAGTGTTTCCGCCGCTGCGCGTAAATTGGCGAGGGGACTACGGTAGTCATCAATCAGGTGTTGTAATTGGTGTTCGCGTTGTTGTAATGACTCTAAACGGTGCGTAACGTCGTTAAAAGCCAAGACAAAGCCTGTTTCTGTTCCTTGTTCAATAGAACGGGCTAGGCGACAATGATATAGGCTATTCGTATCTTGTGCGCTACAGACAAATTCACCTTCTTGTTTTGTGTGTTTATCACGACTGGTGCGTAACCGTAACATTTCTAAGGTATGTTCTACAGGCGCGCGGGCGAACAGTTCATAAATAGAACGCCCCAAACCAAGGGCTGCATGATTGCCTAAAATATGCAGTGCAGCAGGATTATAAAGCACGACACGTCCTTGATTATCACAGACAATGACACCGCTGTCTAAATCGCGCAAAATAGTTTCTAAACGCAATTTTTGCGTTTCCATTTTGATAGCACTGCTTGCAACCGTTTGTGCTAGTTCCATGCGGGTTTTGTGATGCCTATCTCCTAATGCTTGCACGACTTTAGCAAGGTCAGTCAGCAGGTGAAAACGATTTAATTCCAGTTTATGCGAAGGGTT